>NZ_FXUB01000011.1 GCF_900182835.1 Desulfurobacterium pacificum | reverse complement strand
AAGCCCCACAAGAACGTGGGAACCATAGGGCACGTAGACCACGGCAAGACCACACTAACAGCAGCCATCACCCACTGCTTAGCACTCAAAGGAATGGCTGAAGAAGTATCCTACGACAACATAGACAAAGCCCCAGAAGAAAGAGAAAGAGGAATCACCATAGCAACAGCCCACGTAGAATACGAATCCGAAAAATACCACTACGCCCACGTAGACTGCCCCGGACACGCGGACTACATCAAAAACATGATAACCGGTGCAGCCCAGATGGACGGAGCGATCCTTGTAGTATCCGCAGCAGACGGCCCGATGCCCCAAACAAGAGAACACGTACTACTTGCAAGACAAGTTAACGTCCCATACATCGTAGTATTCCTCAACAAAGTAGACATGGTAGACGACGAAGAACTCCTTGAACTAGTAGAACTTGAAGTAAGAGAACTCCTCAACGAATACGGATTCCCGGGAGACGAAGTACCAGTAATAAGAGGCTCCGCCCTCAAAGCCCTTGAATGCACCTCCCCAGACTGCGAATGGTGTCAACCAATCTACGAATTAGTAAAAGCCCTTGACGAATACGTACCAGAACCAGTAAGAGAAATAGACAAACCATTCCTCATGCCAATAGAAGACGTATTCTCCATCTCTGGACGTGGAACAGTAGTAACAGGAAGAGTAGAAAGAGGAAAACTCACAGTAGGAGAAGAAGTAGAAATAGTAGGTCTAAGAGAAGAACCAATAAAAACAGTAGCAACAGGAATAGAAATGTTCAGAAAAGTACTTGACGAAGCACTACCAGGAGACAACGTAGGAATACTCCTCAGAGGAGTAGGGAAAGACGAAGTAGAAAGAGGAATGGTAGTAGCAAAGCCAGGCTCCATCAAACCCCACAAAAAATTCAAAGCAGAAGTATACATCCTCTCCAAAGAAGAAGGAGGGCGTCACACCCCATTCTTCAACGGATACCAGCCACAATTCTACTTCAGGACGACAGACGTAACAGGAAAAGTGAAGCTACCGGAAGGCGTAGAGATGGTAATGCCTGGAGACAACGTAACATTTGAAGTAGAACTACTCAAGCCTGTAGCTATAGAAGAAGGGTTAAGATTTGCTATTCGTGAAGGTGGAAGGACGGTAGGTGCTGGAGTAGTTACAGAAATTCTTGATTAATAAGGGG
>NZ_FXUB01000010.1 GCF_900182835.1 Desulfurobacterium pacificum | reverse complement strand
AGGAGTCAACTATCAGAAATTAAACACGGAGCCTGAGCAGGATGCTGAAAGCACTGACCCTTAGAAAGCATAGCGAACAGGACACGAATAAGCTTATTAACGACAGCAATCATAGCCTTTTTATAACTACCGAACTGAGAAAACTTCCTGCGGAAATACTCTCCGAACACGGGGCACCACTTAACCACCCCAACAGCCATTTGATAGAGGACATTTCGCAAATGAGGATTACCCTGCTTAGAGATACCCTTTTTAATTCTCATAGAACCGGACTGCTTAACAACAGGGTCAGTGCCGGCATACTTAACCACCTGCTTCCAGCCTCTAAACCTACCGATACCACCAAGCTCAGCGATAAACCTACCTGCAAGGAGAGGAGAAATACCTGGAATAGAAGACACGATAGTAACCTCATTCAGAAAAAAACGCTCAATTTCGGAACTGAAAGCAGAAGCCATTTTATCGGCGCAAGAAAGAAGGAAAAAGAGCCTGTCAATATAGAACTGAAGAGAGACCTCAAGACCTTTATTAGAAACCCCAACAGACTTAGAAGCGAGCCTGACGACATCATCAGGAGAAAAACAAGGCTTTCTACCCTTAGACCTCACGAAACACTTCTTCACAGTCTCCTTACCTGCCTCAGCAATGAGCGGAGCAGAGGGGAAAGAACTGAGGACAGAGAGGAAAGAATTGGAAAAGACATTAAAATGACTCTCAGCCTCAGGGAAAAGAACAGAGAGGAGATACTTAATTTGGGTCTTACACTCAGCAATTTCCTGCTTAATTCTCTCAATTTCCCTTGCGAGGAACCTAACAGAAGACAAATCAAGAGAACCATTAGCGATAAGAGAATGATTAGAGGCGGAAAAGAGAGCAATAAAGAAAGCATCTCTTCTATCAGTTTTAGAAGGATTAGTAGAAGAATAGAACTTGACGAAATTATGAACAGTTTTAGGATTAACGACCCTTACATCAAAACCTTTCTTAGAAAGGAACACAAAGAGAGGGATATGAAACCTTCCCGAAGACTCCATGACCACCACGGAAGGTTTAAAAGAAGAGAGGAGATTGACAAAAGAAGAGAACCCCTCATAGGAAAAAGGGAAAGAATCTTCTTTAACCACCTTCATAGTATTTGCATCAATGGTACAGACGTTAAAAGAACGTTTGGAGATATCAACTCCTACGTAAAACATGGCATTACCTCCAAGAGAGTTTTTTGTAGGTTGTCCCTCACAACCATCCTCCCGAGTGGCTGGGGCTTTAAAGCCCAATCAACCTATTGGGAGTTGAGGGACAGAGGGGCAGACTCCTCAAGAGGCTTTAGAGCCTATGATACATGGAGTCCTTGTCCCTCTTTCGCTTTTTGTAGTTTTAACTCTAATATAAACTAATTTTTTGCAGGAG
>NZ_FXUB01000009.1:3426-5230 GCF_900182835.1 Desulfurobacterium pacificum | reverse complement strand
GGGCTTGACAGTTCGGGTCAAGAGTCATAAATTTACATCTTGCGTCTTGAAAGGCGGTCTTTGACAGTAGAATAAGGGGTGCGTGCCTGCGGGAGTGTTGGAAGCCCTGTGAGGGCTTAGGATTGAGGTGTTTCCGCAGGTTTATGGTGATAAGCCTTGCGAACTGAGTTGGAGATAACTTTTCAGATAATTTTGCTGGAGAGTTTGATCCTGGCTCAGCGCGAACGCTGTCGGCGTGCCTAACACATGCAAGTCGTGGGGCAGCGGGCCGGTTCCTTCGGGAACTGGTGCCGGCGACCGGCGAACGGGTGAGTAACGCGTGAGCAACCTACCCCGAGGAGGGGGATAACCCGGGGAAACCCGGGCTAATACCCCATAAGCGCACGTCCCGCATGGGGTGTGTGAAAAGGGTGGCCTCTGCATAGCAAGCTGCCGCCTCGGGATGGGCTCGCGTCCCATCAGGTAGTTGGTGAGGTAACGGCTCACCAAGCCTACGACGGGTAGCTGGTCTGAGAGGATGGCCAGCCACACCGGGACTGAGACACGGCCCGGACTCCTACGGGAGGCAGCAGTGGGGAATCTTGGGCAATGGGCGCAAGCCTGACCCAGCGACGCCGAGTGGAGGAAGAAGCCCTTCGGGGTGTAAACTCCTGTCGCCGGGGACGATGCGAGCGGGGGTGAACAGCCCTCGCTCGTGACGGTACCCGGAGAGGAAGGGACGGCTAACTACGTGCCAGCAGCCGCGGTAATACGTAGGTCCCGAGCGTTGCGCGAAATTACTGGGCGTAAAGAGCGCGTAGGCGGGCCAGTAAGTCAGGGGTGAAAGCCCCCGGCTCAACCGGGGAATTGCCCTTGATACTGCTGGTCTAGGGTCCGGAAGACGCCGGCGGAATTCCCGGTGTAGCGGTGAAATGCGTAGATATCGGGAGGAACACCGGTGGCGAAGGCGGCCGGCGAGGACGGTACCGACGCTGAGGCGCGAAAGCGTGGGGAGCGAACCGGATTAGATACCCGGGTAGTCCACGCTGTAAACGATGGGTGCTGGGCGTTGGCTCCGAAGGGAGTCAGTGCCGAAGCTAACGCGTTAAGCGCCCCGCCTGGGGAGTACGGCCGCAAGGCTGAAACTCAAAGGAATAGACGGGGGCCCGCACAAGCGGTGGAGCATGTGGTTTAATTCAATGCTACGCGAAGAACCTTACCAGGGCTTGACATGCCGGGAAAAGCGGCCGAAAGGCCGTGTGCCCCCCTTTTGGGGGGCGCCCGGCACAGGTGGTACATGGCCGTCGTCAGCTCGTGCCGTGAGGTGTTGGGTTAAGTCCCGCAACGAGCGCAACCCCTGTCCCTAGTTGCCAGCGGGTGAAGCCGGGCACACTAGGGAGACTGCCGGCGACAAGCCGGAGGAAGGGGGGGATGACGTCAGGTCAGTATGCCCCTTACGCCCTGGGCTACACACGTGCTACAATGGCCGGGACAGAGGGATAGCGAAGCCGCGAGGTGGAGCAAAACCCAGAAACCCGGTCTCAGTTCGGATTGCAGGCTGCAACTCGCCTGCATGAAGCTGGAATCGCTAGTAACGGCCGGTCAGCCACACGGCCGTGAATACGTTCCCGGGCCTTGTACTCACCGCCCGTCACACCCCGGAAGCTGGTCTTACCAGAAGTCCCCGGGCCAACCCCCCGAAAGGGGGGAGGCAGGGGCCGAAGGTAGGGCTGGTGACTGGGGTGAAGTCGTAACAAGGTAGCCGTAGGAGAACCTGCGGCTGGATCACCTCCTTTTATGGAGAGGGGCAGGCAAGTTCCTGCTC
>NZ_FXUB01000009.1:0-3156 GCF_900182835.1 Desulfurobacterium pacificum | reverse complement strand
AGGCCGAGGTGCTAAGGGCGCATGGTGGATGCCTTGGCGCCAGCAGGCGAAGAAGGGCGTGGTAAGCTGCGAAAAGCTCCGGCGAGGCGCAAACAGCTGATGACCCGGAGATGCCCGAATGGGGAAACCCGGCGGGTTTAAAGCCCGTCACCTGGCCTTATGGTCAGGGGCGACACCCCCCGAACTGAAACATCTCAGTAGGGGGAGGAAAGGAAATCAACCGAGACTCCCTGAGTAGCGGCGAGCGAAAGGGGACCAGCCCAAACCGGGTGGGTGTAGAAGCCCGCAGGCGTTGCCCACCTGGGGTTGTGGGACACACCTGGAGGAGGCTGCGGACTCCTCGGGGAGTTACAAAAGGCTTAGGTAGCCGAAAGGTCTGGGAAGGCCTGCCATAGAGGGTGAAAGCCCCGTAGGCGAAACCTGAGCCTCTCCCTGGGGTGTGATCCCGAGTACCGCGGGACACGAGGAATCCTGCGGGAATCAGGGGGGACCACCCTCCAAGGCTAAGTACTCGCTGGCGACCGATAGCGCATAGTACCGTGAGGGAAAGGTGAAAAGAACCCCGGGAAGGGGAGTGAAAGAGAGCCTGAAACCGTGCGCCTACAAGCGGTCGGAGGGGGGCGAAAGCCTCCTGACGGCGTACCTTTTGCGTAATGGGCCAGGGAGTTACTCTCGGCGGCGAGGCTAAGCCGCGAGGTGGAGCCGTAGGGAAACCGAGTCCGAACAGGGCGTATAGTCGCCGGGAGTAGACCCGAAACCGTACGATCTACCCATGGCCAGGTTGAAGTCCGGGTAACACCGGATGGAGGACCGAACCCACTGGTGCTGAAAAACCAGGGGATGAGCTGTGGGTAGGAGTGAAAAGCTAATCGAGTACGGAGATAGCTGGTTCTCCCCGAAATAGCTTTAAGGCTAGCCTCACGGGAGTCTGCTGGAGGTAGAGCTACTGGTGGGGCTAGGGCCCCGAAAGGGGTACCGAACCCCGCCAAACTCCGAATGCCGGCAGACGCTCCGTGGGAGTCAGACTGCGGGGGATAAGCTCCGTGGTCGAGAGGGGAACAGCCCAGACCGCCAGCTAAGGTCCCCAAGTGGTGGCTAAGTGGGAAAGGAAGTGCGCCCGCTAAGACAGCCAGGAGGTTGGCTTAGAGGCAGCCATCCTTTAAAGAGTGCGTAACAGCTCACTGGTCGAGCGGGCGTGCGCCGAAAATGTAGCGGGGCTCAAGCCACCCACCGAAGCTGCGGGTTCTGCCATAATGGCAGAGCGGTAGGGGAGCGTTCCCTGCGGGGTGAAGTCGCTCCGGAAGGAGCGGTGGACTGCAGGGAAGTGAAAATCCTGGCATGAGTAGGCGATAAGGAAGGTGAGAAGCCTTCCCGCCGAAAGCCCAAGGTTTCCAGGGGAAGGCAAGTCCGCCCTGGGTTAGCCGGCCCCTAAGGCGAGGCCGAAAGGCGTAGCCGATGGGAAGCGGGTTAATATTCCCGCGCCACTGCGGTGGAGCGATGGGGGTGACGCAGGAGGATAGCCCGACCCGGTCGATGGTAGAGCCGGGCCAAGGTAGTAGGGGGAGGGCGTAGGCAAATCCGCGCCCTCGCTAACCCCGAGAACTGACGGGGAGCCCTTTAATAGGGCGAAGCGGGCGAATCCATACTGCCGAGAAAGAACCCCTAAGCGATGAAGCCGCAGTGACCGTACCGCAAACCGACACAGGTGGGCGGGTGTAAAAGCACCAAGGCGTTCGGGGGAACCCTCCGTAAGGAACTCGGCAAATTGACCCCGTAACTGCGGGAGAAGGGGTGCCCTGGGGGGTGTAGGGCTTAGCGCCTGAAGCCCTCTGGGGCCGCAGAGAATAGGCGGTGGCGACTGTTTACCAAAAACACAGGTCTCCGCAAACTCGAAAGAGGACGTATGGGGACTGCAACCTGCCCAGTGCCGGAAGGTTAAGGGGAGGGGTGAGAGCCCCGAACCGAAGCCCCGGTAAACGGCGGCCGTAACTATAACGGTCCTAAGGTAGCGAAATTCCTTGTCGGGTAAGTTCCGACCTGCATGAATGGTCCAACGACTGCCGCACTGTCTCGCGGAGGGTCCCGGCGAAATTGTAGTCAGGGTGAAGATGCCCTGTACCCGTGGCAGGACGGAAAGACCCCGTGAAGCTTTACTGCAGCCTGGCATTGTGTCTTGGCGGTGGCTGCGCAGGATAGGTGGGAGCCTGGGAAGTCCCCCCTCCGGGGGGGATGGAGGCGCCGGTGAGATACCACCCTGTCACCGCTGAGGCACTAACCTAGGGCACTGGAGCGTGCTCGGGGACAGTGTCAGGTGGGCAGTTTGACTGGGGCGGTCGCCTCCTAAAAGGTAACGGAGGCGCCCAAAGGTCCCCTCAGCGCGGTCGGCAATCGCGCGTAGAGTGCAAGGGCATAAGGGGGCTTGACTGCGAGAGGGACACCTCGAGCAGGTGGGAAACCAGGGCCTAGTGACCCGGCGGTTCTGAGTGGAAGGGCCGTCGATCAACGGATAAAAGCTACTCCGGGGATAACAGGCTGATGGGTCCCGAGAGCTCACATCGACGGACCCGTTTGGCACCTCGATGTCGGCTCGTCCCATCCTGGGGCTGAAGCAGGTCCCAAGGGTTGGGCTGTTCGCCCATTAAAGGGGCACGCGAGCTGGGTTCAGAACGTCGTGAGACAGTTCGGTCCCTATCCGCCACGGGCGCAGGAGGCTTGAGGGGGTCTGCTCCTAGTACGAGAGGACCGGAGTGGGGGCACCTCTGGTGTACCAGCTGTGGTGCCAACCGCATCGCTGGGTAGCCAAGTGCCTAAGGGATAACCGCTGAAGGCATCTAAGCGGGAAGCCTGCCCCAAGATTAGGCCTCCTACGGCGATAAGCCGGTAAGGTCACTGGGAGACTACCAGGTTGATAGGCCGCAGGTGGAAGCCCGGCAACGGGTGGAGCTGAGCGGTACTAATCGACCGAGGCCTCGGCTCTTCTACTATCAGACATCTTGGCTTCCTTATTCGGTTGTCAAGGACAACTGAAAAGGTCTGGTGCCCATAGCGGCGGGGAAACACCCGTTCCCATTCCGAACACGGAAGTTAAGCCCGCCAGCGCCGATGATACTGCCCTGGAGACGGGGTGGGAAAGTAGGGCGGTGCCAGGCCTTTTTT
>NZ_FXUB01000008.1 GCF_900182835.1 Desulfurobacterium pacificum | reverse complement strand
CTCAAGAGGCTTTAGAGCCTATGATACATGGAGTCCTTGTCCCTCTTTCGCTTTTTGTAGTTTTAACTCTAATATAAACTAATTTTTTGCAGGAGAGATAGTTATGTTTTTTCTCAAAAAAGAGAAGAAGCCTAAAAATATAAGGGAGTTCTTAGAAGCTGCTTCGGAAGAGATAGAAAATTCTGGTTGGATAGCTACGGCAATATTTACTTCTGATGGACTTAAGGTTTTTTCGAAGCAAAGGAACTCAAACTACAACGTTGAAAGGATATATCCTTACGCTATAAAGTTGTTTCAAACGGCATCAAAGTTTCACGAGAAGGCTTCTCCCGGTTTGAAAGTTGGAGGGTTTGAACCACCGAGAACGCTTATCTATCAGATGAGTACGAGAGAGACGGTGTTTATTGTGAGGGGATTTTCTGAAAAAAAGGAGATATTTTTAATCTACATCGTTGACCCAGAATTGTCTGGAAACTACTCTACGGATAGAACTCTTAATAAGTTACTTTCGTGGCTTTATGAGGTGAGTAAAAAGTTTGACCGATTCCTTTCTAAGGAGAAGTAATGAGTTTTGAAGAAGTTCTTATGAACCTTCTTGGTGCAAGAAGTAAGTGGTTTCTGCAGTTTGAAATTGAAAATGGCAGAGGAATTGTTGCCATTCAAGGTGGGAAGATAGTTTTTGCTGAACTAACCTATGAGGGAGAGCTTTTAGAGGGAAGAGAAGCGGTAAAAAAGATAATGGAAGCATCACGAGAAGTTAAAGATATTGAGCTTCAGCCTTTAGAGGGAACAATAGAGAGTAATGTAGATATTGATCAGTTTGAACTTTTATCTCTTTTGGAAGGAGAAAAAGAATTTACTGAACCTGAGGTTGAAGTAGAGGAGTTTTTTGAGAAGAAAGAAGGGGCAGTTACAGAAGTTTGTTTGAGTTTTTTTAGTAGGAATTCGGTAAAGCTCGTTGCTATAAACGAAGAAGTAGAAATTAATAACTTAAGCCTGACTAAAGGTGAAATAGAGAAAATTGTGAAGACTTATAAAGACTTAAAGGAAGAAATGAGCAACATGAACTTCAACTATTTAACTTTTACCTGTGAAAAACTATTGGGCATAGTTATTTTTTCGGGAGAAAAGACTGCTCTTATTCTTTTAGATTCTGAAGAAAAGGCAAATTTTGAGCTTGATGAACCAGAAATAGTAGAGAAGCTAAAGCAGGCTGTCCAATCTTCTTAAAATTGAGAAATGGTCTTCTTTAGGATAGATAATTAATTTGGAATTATTCATTTCATTAAATAGTTTGTAAGCACCTATCAAACCAGTTACGTTATCTTCTTCGCCTACTGCGATTACCGTTTTAACAGGAAAGTTTTTCACGTAAGGGCTTAAAGAAAAATAGACGTAAGATTTTAGCAACTCTCTTGCTTTCTCTTCCTTTAACAGTTGAACATTATTCAGGTTTGCTCCGCAGATTTGTCTGAAATAGGTAATTCCAGAGAAGAAATTGTTGTTAAGTTTTTTTAGAAATCTTTTGACTACAACTTCCGGTTGAGATAGCGGCATAAATTTTAGTGTTGGAGCTATAAGAATTAGCTTTTCTACTTTTTGGGGGAATTGAGAAG
Organism: Desulfurobacterium pacificum; assembly: GCF_900182835.1. NCBI lineage: Bacteria > Pseudomonadati > Aquificota > Aquificia > Desulfurobacteriales > Desulfurobacteriaceae > Desulfurobacterium > Desulfurobacterium pacificum. Next base: position 7,382 of record NZ_FXUB01000008.1, on the reverse strand, counting down.
CTATTAGCGTTGCAAGAGTGGCCCCTAAAGACCATCCTATTAAGGTTATCTGATGAGGTAAGTCTTTGCCTATCTCTAACGATAGTTGAATTAAGTTCGTTGACTTATAAGGACTCTCCCCGTGACCGGGGAGAGCTATGTGATTGGCGTTCGCGAGTATCGTTTCTTTCCAAACTAAAGGAGTAAAACTCCATCCATGTATAGTGTAAACGTTACGCAGCCTTTTTAGCCTCCGCTTTCATCATCTGCTGAATAAGATGAAACTCTTTGATGACTTCTATCGCTCTCTTTATCTGGGCATCTAAACGTTTTTCCCTTTCCTTTCTAATCTCTTCTGTTTTCTCAGGGTGTTCTTCAATCTCTTTGAATTCTTTTTTAAGGGTTTCTATGTCGCTTTTTGAGAGTTTAACTACTATATCCGGTTCTATTCCTTTGCCGTCAATGCACTTGTGATTTGGCATGTAGTACTTAGCGGTTGTTATCTTTATGGCGTAGCCCATATCTAACGGATAGAGCGTTTGAACGGAGCCTTTACCGAACGTTTTTTCTCCTACAACTATTGCTCTGTCGTTGTATCTCAAGGCACCTGTGAGGATTTCGGCGGCACTGGCAGTTCCTCCGTTAACAAGCATAACAACGGGAACGTTGAGAGGAACAATGGGTTTGTGGGTAGAGTAATATTTTTTAATGCTTTCGGGAATTCTTCCCTTCGTATAGACGATGAGCGCACCTTTTGGCAGGAAGTAATCGCTGATTGCTACGGCAGAATCTAAAAGCCCTCCTGGATTGTTCCTGACGTCAACGATAATTCCTTTTAAGTTCTTATCCTTTTCCAGCGCTTCAAGGGCTTTTTTGAACTCATCCACAGAAGTTCTCTGGAACATTGTAAACCTTATATATCCAATGTCTCCTGGCAGTATTCTGTATTTAACGCTTCTGATTTTTATTATCGCTCTCGTTATCGTAAATGGCTTAGGCTCGCTCCAGCCTTTTCTCCATATCCATATCGTTATTTTCGTTCCAGGCTTTCCTCTCATGAGTTTTACAGCATCCATGAGGGTCATGTCGGGGGTTACTTCTTTGTTGTTTATCTTTACTATGATGTCTCCAGGTTTTATCCCAGCCCTGTAGGCAGGTGTATCTTCAATGGGCGCAATTATCAGTAACTTTCCATCTTTTGTTTTCGTTATCTGAATGCCAAGTCCGCCAAACTCCCCGGTAGTTTCTACCTCAAATTCTTTCAGTTTGTCAGGAGTAAAGAGAGTGCAGTGAGGGTCAAGTTTTGAGAGCATACCTTGAATTGCGCCTTCAAAAAGTTTTTTTGGAGTCACCGGGTCAACGTACTTTTCTTTTACTAACTGGTAGGCTTCTGTAAAGAGTCTCACGTAGTCAAGTTCTGTAGGAGAGGAAGCTTTTAAGTTAACAGAAGCTGAAAGTGAAACTTTTGCAAGAGAGAACAAAAACACTGATGTAAGAATGAAAAATACGGTTAGCTTTATGCCTCTTTTCATTTTTCTTTCCTCTCAAGGACTTTTTTTACTTTTTCAATTATGCCATTTTCATCCAATTTGAAGTAGTGCAGTAGTTCCCAGCCTTTACCTGAGAGTCCGAATACGTCTGGCGTTCCAAGCCTTTCCATAGGAACAGGGCAGTTCTCTACTAATACTTCTGCTACTGCAGAGCCGAGTCCACCGATTATGGAGTGTTCTTCGGCTGTAACTACGGCTTTTGTTTTCGTTGCTGATTTAACGATTAGCTCTTTGTCTATTGGTTTAACTGTTGGCATGTGGATAACTTCTGCAGATATTCCTTCTCTTTCCAGCATTTCTGCGGCTAAAAGGGCAAAAGAGGTCATGACGCCGTTAGTTATTATCGTTACATCTTCCCCTTCTCTTAGAACGTGCCCTTTTCCTATTTCAAATTTGTAATTTTCGTCAAAGATTCTCGGGAACTTTTCTCTTGTTAGGCGAACGTAGAAAGGACCATCGGTGTAGGCGACTTTTTCTATCACCTGCTTTGTTTCTATATCGTCTGCAGGAACGATAACGGTCATGTTCGGGATGTTCCTCATGTTTGCTACATCTTCTAACGCCTGGTGGCTTGCGCCGTCTTCTCCTACCGTTATGCCGCCGTGGGTGCAAACGATTTTGACGTTGAGTTTGGGGTAGCAGATGGATTGGCGGACTGCCTCCCAGGCTCTTCCTGTGCCGAAGATGGCGAAGGTGCTGACGAAGGGGATTTTTCCGCTTGCTGCAAGCCCTGCTGCAACGTTCATCATGTTGATTTCAGCAATTCCCATATTAAAAAACCTTTCCGGAAAAACTTTGGCAAACTTTGCTGTTTTTGTAGAGCCGGAAAGGTCAGCATCTAAAACGACAATTCTTTCATCTCTTTTGCCTAATTCAACTAACGTATCTCCGTAGGCATCTCTTAAACTAACCTTTTCCATTGTTTCCTCCTGAAAGTCTTACAGCTCTCCTAATTCTTTAAGAGCTTCCTTTAGCTGTTCTGGAGATAGAGCTTTTCCGTGCCATTCGGCTCTGTTTTCCATGAATGAAACGCCTTTTCCTTTAACAGTTTTAGCTAAAATCATTGTGGGTTTGTATTTAACGTTATCTGCTTCATTAAGGGCTTCTTTAATTTCCTTAAAGTCGTGTCCGTTAATCTCTATCGTATGCCAGCCGAATGCCTTCCACTTTTCCATTGTCGGATAGATAGACATGACTTCATCAACAGGACCGTCTATTTGAAGGTTATTATTGTCAACGATTACTATTAGATTATCTAAGTTGTAGTGAGATGCTGACATTGCTGCTTCCCAGACGCTACCTTCCTGGATTTCACCATCTCCTACCATACAGTAAACTTTACTGTCGCTTTTATCTAACTTCAGAGCAAGAGCCATGCCTACTGCTGCGCCAATTCCGTGTCCTAAAGAACCGGTGCTTATCTCTATTCCGGGGGTTGTATCCATGCTGGGATGTCCTTGAAGCATACCACCTAACTTTCTGAACTCCATTAGCTTTTCAAGCGGGAAGTAACCCGTTCTTGCTAAAACGGAATAGAGAGCCGGACACACGTGACCTTTGGATAAGACGAAACGGTCTCGTTCTTCCCATTTTGGATTTTCTGGGTTGTGCCTCATCTTGTAGTAGTAGAGGGTAACTATGATGTCAGCTGCGGACATAGAACCGCCAGGATGACCAGAGTTTGCGTTTGTTGTCATTTTTAAGATGTCTTTTCTGACTTCTCTTGCTATTGCTCTTAAAGTTCCGTCGTCTATTTCTCTGTTTCTCTCGGTGAAAAATTGTGGTTCAAAGGTTATCATCTAAACCTCCGGATAGATTCGGATTCCTTTTTTTACTTCGTTTTCAATAAGTCCTAAAGAGTCATCTGTGAAAATAAGAGGTTCTATTCGTGAGTCAAAATTTCTGGCTAACTGACGTATTCTTGCCTCTATCTCTATTAATTTTTCAAAGTCGTAGTTCTGGTCTATCAAAATGGCAACATCTATATCGCTCCACTCGTCAGGATTACCGTAAGCGTAAGAGCCGAAAAGATAAATTTCCTTTACAGGAAGAATGTTCGTAGAAAGTAGTTTTTTCGTGAATTTCCTCAGGATTTCAATCACTTTGCTTCTTTCAATAATTTCTGGCACAGTTCCTCCGTAAATTTTAGGTATTTCTCTGCACTAAAGCGAGAAATGGTTTCTGTGGAAAGATACCGTATACGGATATACAAAGAAGAAATTTTATCTAACATTAAAGTTTCTTCAGGAGATAGCTTAACCCCAACAAGATTACTAAGCCTGACAAGGTTGTGGATTCTTGGAGGGTTCATTTTTTCGGAAATTATTCCTTTTAAAGCTTTTTCAATTGCTTGCTGGCACATGAAAGGAACGTAGCGATACCTTCCTGTTTCCAACATAGCTTTTGCCGTTTCTAAGTCGTATAAAGCCAATTTAAACCACTCTTCTTTTCTACTCAAATCCTTCTTCCTCTTTGATTTGCTGTAGTTCCTTTTCTACCTGCTGCTTTGCTGTTCCGCCTGTAACGTTGCGGCTGTTTATTGAACCTTCTACGCTCATTAGAGAGAGGACGTCTTCTTCAAAAGCATCTGAAAACTTTTTAAATTCATCAAGGGATAAATCTTCAAGCCCTTTTTTGTTTTCAAGGCAGTATGCAACCAATTCTCCTACTATTCTGTGGGCTTCTCTGAATGGGATACCTTTTTTAGCTAAATAGTCAGCAACGTCTGTTGCTAATGAAAATCCCCTCCTCGCCTGCTCCCTCATCCTTTCAGCTTTTGGTTTCATGTTCCTGACAACGCCGATGTTAACTTTCAGTGCAAGTTTCACCGTATCAATGGCGTCAAATAGAGGTTCTTTGTCTTCCTGCATGTCTCTGTTGTAGGCTAAAGGAAGTCCTTTCAGTATCGTTAAAATAGCTATAAGGTCACCGTAAACTCTGCCCGTTTTTCCTCTCGTTAGCTCTGAGACGTCTGGATTTTTCTTCTGGGGCATTATTGAGCTACCGGTGCAGTAAGCGTCGGGTAGTTCAATAAAGTTAAACTCATCAGTTGACCAGAGGATTAACTCTTCAGATAGCCTTGAAAGGTGCATCATTACCATTGCGCAGTTAAAAATCGTTTCTGCCACGAAGTCTCTATCGCTTACGGCGTCAAGGCTGTTTTTTGTTACATCTTCAAAGCCCAGCAATCTTGCCGTATATTCTCTGTCAAGAGGAAAGCTCGTTCCTGCAAGCGCAGCTGAGCCGAGCGGCGAAACGTTGATTCTCTTCAGACTATCTTCAAACCTCTCGGCATCTCTTTTAAACATTTGGTAATATGCAAGCATGTGGTGTGAGTAGAGAACAGGCTGGGCTATCTGAAGGTGGGTGTATCCGGGCATAACGACGTCAAGGTGTTTTTCAGCTTGCTCTACAAAGGCTTTTCTAAGTTCTTTCAGGAGATTAAGAATTTCTTTTACTTCATTCCTCACGTAAAGCCTTACGTCTGTTGCTACCTGGTCGTTTCTTGAGCGTGCCGTGTGCAGCTTACCGCCGACAGGTCCTATTTTTTCTGTCAACCTTTTTTCTATGTTCATGTGAACATCTTCGTATTCAACCTTCCAATCAAACTTTCCTTCTTCTATCTCTTTCTGTATCTCTTTGAGTCCATTTATGATTTTTTCTGCTTCCTCTTCCGTTAATATTCCTTGTTTTCTAAGCATTTCCGCGTGGGCGATGCTGCCTGCTATATCAACTAAAGCCAGTCTCTTGTCGTAAGAGACAGACTCTGTAAATTGTTCAACTAACTTGTCTGTTGATTCCTTGAATCTACCGCCCCAGAGCTTCTTTTCGGACAAGAGAGCCTCCTTAAATGAGAAAGATTTCTTAATTATAACTTGCCCAATTCTAACAGGAAAAATATAATTCACAAAAGCGTTTCAAGGAGGAAAATATGCCACAGAGAGAGATAAAGGAAGCTCTCACTTTTGATGACGTTCTTTTAGTTCCCAACTATTCTGAAGTTCTTCCTACTCAAGTTGATGTTAGGACAAAGCTTACCAAAAAGATTACCCTCAACATACCAATTATGAGTGCTGCTATGGATACCGTTACAGAATCTGAACTTGCAATAGCAATTGCAAGGGAAGGGGGTATTGGAATTATCCATAAAAATATGAGTATAGAGGAACAGGCAGAAGAAGTTGATAGAGTTAAACGTTCTGAAAGCGGGATGATTGTGAAGCCTGTTACCGTTAAGCCGGAGCAGACGATAGCCGAAGCTGAAAGCTTGATGAAGAAGTATAAGATTTCTGGTCTTCCGGTTGTTAACGATGAAGGTAAGTTGGTAGGCATAATAACCAACAGAGATATAAGGTTTGTTAAGGACTTTTCAAAGAAAATTGCTGACGTTATGACAAAAGAAAACCTTAAAACTGTTCCTGTTGGAACGACTCTTGAAGAAGCCAAGGAGATTCTTCACAGGTACAAGATAGAGAAATTACCTGTTGTTGATGAGAACGGCTACTTGAAGGGGCTTATTACGATAAAGGATATAGAGAAGAAAGAAAAATATCCTAATGCCTGCAAGGATGAACTTGGAAGGCTTATGGTAGGTGCTGCCATTGGCGTTGGAGAGGAAGCTGTAAGGAGAGCAGAGGCGCTTATAGAAGCAGGTGCAGACGTTATAGTGATAGATACTGCGCACGGTCATTCTAAAGGCGTTATATCAATGGTTGAAAAGATTAAAAGTTTATTCCCTGATGTTGATGTAATAGCTGGTAACGTTGCAACAGCTGAGGCGACAGAGGCGCTGATAAAGGCAGGTGCTGATGCTGTTAAGGTTGGTATTGGTCCTGGTTCTATCTGTACGACAAGGATAGTTGCAGGCGTAGGCGTTCCTCAGCTTTCTGCTGTTATGAACTGTGCTGAAGTTGCCGATAAGTATGACGTTTCCATCATTGCTGACGGCGGTATCAAGTTTTCCGGTGACATCGCCAAGGCTATCGGTGCCGGTGCAAGAGTTGTAATGATAGGTAGCCTGTTTGCGGGAACGAAAGAATCACCAGGTGAGTTGATTCTTTATCAGGGCAGAAGCTATAAAGTTTACAGGGGTATGGGCTCTTTGGGTGCTATGAAGAAAGGAAGCAAGGACAGATACTTCCAGTCTGAAGTTGAAGAGAAGAAGCTTGTTCCAGAAGGAATTGAGGGAATGGTTCCTTATAGAGGACCTCTTGCCGATACGATTCATCAGCTTGTAGGTGGTTTGAGAGCCGGAATGGGTTACTGTGGTGCAGCCAACATAGAAGAGATGAGGAAGAAGGCGAGGTTTGTAAGGATAACTTCTGCAGGGTTAAAAGAATCTCACGTTCACGATGTAATTATCACGAAGGAAGCACCTAACTACTGGATAGAAAGGTAGTTTTACATACCCCCTGCTCTGGGGGTTATATTTCTTCTGCGAGTTTTGAAAGTCTATAAGCAACAAGTAAAAGGGAAATAAGTAAAAGAAATCCCGATATAAATATTATAAGTGTTTCCATTTCTCCAACTCCCTAAAAGTGTTTTCAATGGCGATGCCAACTCTAAATATAGCAAGTATAAATCCTAAAAGAGTAATCAAGCCCAAGATTAAAAGGAGAATGCTTATAGGATTTTTAAGCTTAAACATAATTCCTGCGATTCCTCCAGCGTTGGCAGCAAACAAGGCGGTAAGAAGTTTAAGTAATTCTGTTTGGAACTTTAATCTTTCTTTTAGAACTTCTAATTCTTTATCCATTAACTCCTGCAAAAAATTAGTTTATATTAGAGTTAAAACTACAAAAAGCGAAAGAGGGACAAGGACTCCATGTATCATAGGCTCTAAAGCCTCTTGAG
>NZ_FXUB01000007.1 GCF_900182835.1 Desulfurobacterium pacificum | reverse complement strand
CGTTCCCATTCCGAACACGGAAGTTAAGCCCGCCAGCGCCGATGATACTGCCCTGGAGACGGGGTGGGAAAGTAGGGCGGTGCCAGGCCTTTTTTATTTTTTCTTTTGTAAAAAGTTACATAAAGGATTTGTACATACCAGTATTCTCTTGCCATCTGTTATTTCTCTTTCAGCTATGGGACTTCCACAGAAAGGGCAGATTCTGTCTAAGAAAACAAAAATGTCTTTGTAAGGGTTTTCTTTTATTTTGGTTTTTTGAAGTTCCTTTTCCAAAGTTTCCCTCCTTATTTGATTGGGATTATTTCTCTAAGAGAAACTTTAAAAAAAGAAAAGGACTAAAAATGTCCTTTATAAGGGAATTTTTGAGAAATGGAAAAAAATTAAGGAATTCGGCAGCAAGAGAATCGCTGCCGAATTATGGATTTAATTAGGAAGGTTATCTTCGTCTTTGTTTGTGACTCTTTCGGATACGAACTTTTTGAGTTTGTTTGTTACGTCTTCTTCCTTTTCACCTGTTCCTTCGGAAACTTCTATATCTTCTTTGATTAACCCTTTTTCTTTAAGAACGTTGACTACTTCTTTACCGAAGTTTACAGGTCTTCCTTGTGGGTCTATGAAAATATGCTGAGTAAATCCTACTGCTAAAACAACGTCTTCTCTTAAGATGCGATAGTCAAAACGCATTCCTCTTGAACCTATGCTTGTTATGGCGGTCTCTACGGTGATAAGGTCATCGTAAACTACTGGTGCCATATATCTGCAAGCAGCTTCAACTACAGGCATAAGTATTTGTTTCTGCTGAAATATCTGTTTGTATTCAATTCCTAATGCTCTAAAAAGTTCTGTTCTTCCTCTTTCAAAGATTTCGAAGAAACGGGAGTAATACATAACGCCGTAAGCATCTACTTCAGCCATAGATACTCTGTATGGCATGCTTCCTACTATTACTTGTGGTTGTTCTTGAGGGGTTTGCTCTTTTTTATCTTTTTCTTCTGCCATACTACCTAACCTCCTGAGTATAGTATTCTTGGAGTGACTTAACGGATAGTTGATGTTTTTTCATTGATTCTATTGCCATTACTGCTGCTTGAGCGCCTCTTATTGTTGTGTAGTATGGAATATTGTAGTTAACTGCTAATCTTCTGATGCTGACTGCATCTTTCTTTGACTTCATTCCTGTTGGCGTATTTATGATTAAGATTATCTCGCCGTTTTTGATTAAGTCACCGATGTTTGGTCTTCTTCCTTCCTGTATTTTGTAAACTAACTCTACGGGAATTCCCTTTTCTTTTAGGAATTTGTAAGTTCCTTCCGTTGAGACGATTTTGAATCCCAACTTGTGGAGTTTTTCAGCTATCGGATAAACTTTAGGTTTGTCTTTATCCTTAACGCTTATGAACACTTTGCCTTTTGATGGGTCTATTGGAAGTCTTGAACCGGCTGCAAGCTGAGCTTTGTAGAAGGCAATTCCAAGGTCCTTATCTATCCCCATTACTTCGCCTGTTGACTTCATCTCTGGTGAGAGAACTGGGTCAACTTCTGGAAATCTGTTAAATGGAAAGACGGATTCTTTTACAGAGTAGTATTTTGGCTCAACTTCTTTGATGCCTAATTCTTTTAGCGTTTTACCCATAGCTACTTTTGTTGCCACTTTGGCAAGTTCTACCCCGGTTGCTTTACTGACGAACGGAACTGTTCTGGAGGCTCTTGGGTTTACCTCAATGATGTATATTTCGCCGTCTTTCACTGCAAACTGAATGTTTATCAATCCTTTAACGTTGAGTTTGAGAGCGATTTTTCGTGTGATTTCTTTCATCTTTTCTACGATTTCTTTTGGAACGGAAAACGTTGGAAGGACGCAGGCGCTGTCGCCGGAGTGTATTCCAGCTTCTTCTATGTGTTCCATGACGCCGCCGATAATTACCTCTTTACCGTCGCAAACGGCGTCAACGTCAAACTCTACTGCATCTTCGAGGAATTTATCTATGAGAACGGGTTTTTCTTCTGATACTTCAACAGCTTCTTCCATGTAGTTTCTCAACTCTTCCATGCTGTAAACGATTCTCATTGCCCTGCCACCTAAAACGTAAGAAGGGCGCATCAGTATTGGAAATCCGATTTCTTCTGCTACTTTTTCGGCTTCTTCAAGAGAGCGTGCAATTCCGGAAGGCGGCTGTTTTAGCCCTAATTCGTTTAAGAGCTTTCTAAACCTTTCTCTATCTTCGGCTATGTCAATGCTTTCAGAAGAAGTTCCTAATATTTTTACTCCTTCTCTTTCTAAAGGTACGGAAAGCTTTAGTGGAGTTTGACCGCCAAACTGAACTATTACACCTTCAGGTTTTTCCTTTTCAACGATGTTTAGAGCGTCTTCAAGGGTGAGGGGTTCAAAGAAGAGTTTATCGGAGGTATCGTAGTCTGTTGAAACGGTTTCCGGGTTGCAGTTGACCATGTGAGCTTCGTAACCTAAGTCTCTTAAAGCCCATACGGCGTGAACGCAGCAGTAGTCAAACTCTACGCCCTGACCTATGCGGTTTGGACCGGAGCCAAAAACGGTGACTTTCTTTTTGTCTGAAGGGTTTGCCTCGCATTCTCTTCCATCGTAAGTGGAGTAATAGTAAGGAGTGTAGGCTTCAAACTCTCCGGCGCAGGTGTCAACGGTTTTGTAGAGAACCGGCGTTGTGTTCTTTCTCTTTTCTCTGACTGATTTTTCGTTTGTGTTGAGGAGTTCTGCGATGTATCTGTCTGAAAATCCCCACTTCTTCGCAAACCTTAAAACCTCTTCCGGTAGCTCCTCAACGTTTTCGTATTTCTTAATTTCTTTTTCAACTTCTACAATTTGCTTTATGTTGTGCAGGAACCACTTATCAATGTGGCAGAGGGAGTAGAGCTTGTCTAAACTCCAGCCTCTCCTTAAAGCTTCTGCGATGAACCAAATTCTATCTGCATTTGGAACGGCAATTTTGCTTTCAAGTTCTTCGTCAGACATTTTCTCTACGCCTTTAAGTAGCAGTCCGTACCTTCCTATTTCAAGGGACCTTATAGCTTTCAGTAGAGCTTCTTTGAAGGTTCTGCCGATTGCCATTACTTCGCCGACAGATTTCATGCGGGTTGTAAGCGTTGGGTCTGCTTCTGGAAACTTTTCAAAAGCCCAGCGGGGAAACTTTACGACGCAGTAGTCAATGGCAGGTTCAAAAGAAGCTGGTGTCTTTTTCGTTATGTCGTTTGGCAGTTCGTCCAAGGTGTAGCCTACGGCTAATTTCGCCGCTATTTTTGCTATCGGGAAGCCCGTTGCCTTTGAAGCTAAAGCTGAAGAGCGGGAAACTCTTGGGTTCATTTCAATAACGATTATTCTTCCGTTTTCAGGGTTTACGGCAAACTGAACGTTTGAACCGCCGGTTTCTACGCCGATTTCTCTTATTATCGCTATGGCAGCGTCTCTTAGCATCTGGTATTCTTTGTCTGTAAGCGTTTGGGCAGGAGCAACGGTTATGGAATCACCTGTGTGAACGCCCATTGGGTCAACGTTTTCAATGGAACAGATGATAACAACGTTGTCGTTCAGGTCTCTCATCACTTCAAGTTCAAACTCTTTCCAACCTAAAACGCTTTCTTCTATTAGGATTTCGTTTATGGGGCTTGCGTCAAGACCTCTTTTTGCAATTTCTTTGAACTCTTCTATGTTGTAGGCTACGCCGCCGCCCTCTCCGCCTAAGGTGAACGCTGGACGGATAATTGCGGGAAGTCCTACTTCTCGGACAACTTCCATTGCTTCTTCTAAAGACCTTGCAAGACCGCTTTTGGGGACTTCAAGACCGATTTTAAGCATCGCTTCTTTGAAGAGTTCCCTATCTTCTGCCTTCTTTATCGCCTCAACGTTTGCGCCGATTAGCTCAACGCCGAACTTGTCTAAAATGCCGGCTTCGTAAAGTTCTACAGCTAAGTTGAGGGCAGTTTGGCCGCCGACGGTAGGCAAGAGAGCGTCGGGACGTTCTTTTTCTATTATTTTTTCCAAAACCTCAACGGTCAGCGGTTCTATGTAAGTTTTATCTGCTATTCCCGGGTCTGTCATTATCGTTGCGGGGTTGGAGTTGACTAAAACGACTTCGTATCCTTCCTCTTTTAATGCCTTGCAGGCTTGAGTTCCGGAGTAGTCAAATTCGGCTGCTTGTCCGATAACGATTGGACCTGAGCCGATAATGAGGATTTTTTTGAGGTCTTCTCTTTTTGGCAACGGGAACCTCCAGTTTTCTATGTTATGGAAATTTTACGATAAATTCGTTTACCCTGATTCAATTAGTTCAAACTTTTCGCCAAAGCGCTGTTCCAAGAGTTCTTTTAAGTCTGGATAGTTTGAGAGGTCGTCCTTTTCGATTAATTCTTGAGCTTCCTGTCTTGCTGTTTTAAGGAGTTCAAAGTCTCTTGTTAAGTCTGCTACTTTGAAGTCGCCAAGCCCTGACTGCCTTGTGCCAAAGATTTCGCCAGGACCTCTAAACTTCAGGTCTGCTTCTGCTATTTTAAATCCGTCCGTGGTTTCTTCTAAAACTCTTAATCTTTTAACTGCATCTTCTCCCACTTTGCGCGAGGTTACTAAAAAGCAGTAGGACTGCCTGTCCCCTCTGCCTACTCTTCCTCTTAACTGGTGTAGCTGGGCAAGGCCGAAGCGTTCGGCGTGTTCTATTACCATTACGGTAGCTTCCGGGACGTCAACGCCGACTTCTATAACGGTTGTTGAAACCAATACCTGATACTCGCCAGTTTTGAACTTTTCCATGACGGCGTCTTTTTCTTCCTGCTTCATCCTGCCGTGTAGCAGTCCGACGCTGAAGCCTTTTAGTTTTTCTTCCCAGTAGTGGAACATTTCTGTTGCAGCCTTCAGTTCAAGCTTTTCCGATTCTTCTATGAGCGGATAGACGATGTAAACGCGGTTGCCTGCTGAGAGTTCTTTTTTGAGGAAGTTAATGAGTTTTTCTCTTTCATCGTCAAAGATGATTTTCGTTTTTATCGGCTTTCTGCCGGCGGGCAGTTCGTCTATTACAGAGATGTCAAGATCTCCGTAGGCTGTCATGGCTAAAGTTCTCGGAATGGGTGTTGCCGTCATGACTAAAGTGTCTGGCATGCTGCCCTTTTTCCTTAAGGCAAGGCGCTGCTTTACGCCGAAGCGGTGCTGTTCGTCTATTATCGTTAGTCCTAAGTTTTTGAACTCTACGTTTTCTTGTATGAGAGCGTGGGTTCCTACAACTACCTGCAAAAAGCCTTCTTTTATTGCTCTGTAAACGGTCTCTTTTTCCTTTTTGGTCATTGAGCCGGTTAAGAGTCCTACCCTTACGCCAAAAGGTTTTAGAAACTCGTTAAACTTTTTAAAGTGCTGGTTGGCTAGGATTTCTGTTGGCGCCATTACTGCCGTTTGGTATCCACCTTTTGCTGCGAAGAAGGCGGCTGCTGCTGCGACGACCGTTTTACCGCTTCCCACGTCTCCTTGAACGAGTCTGTTCATTGGTTCTGGCGACTTCATATCTTCTACTATTTCTTTTAGAACTCTTTCTTGAGCGTTTGTGAGCTTGAACGGTAGGTGCTTTTTGAATTCGTCTATGAGGGATTCGGTTATGGAAAAAGAAATGCCTTTTTCTTCTTTTATCTTTCTTTTGTGTAGGGCAAGGGCTAACTGAAACAGGAAGAGTTCGTCAAATATGACTCTTTTTTGTGAGGGGCTTTTAAATTCAAGGAGGGCGTTTGCGTCTTCGTCTGAAGGGAAGTGAACGTTCCAGAAGGCTTCGTAAGATTTTGGGAAGTTGTGTTTTTTAATTATCTTTTCGGGGAGGTATTCGGGGAGGAACGGGATTACCTGCTTTGCTACTGATTGAACGTCTCTTCTGACGGTTGTCTGGTTTAATCCTTCGGCGGTGTGGTAGATGGGGAGGATTTTGCCTAATTTAGAAAGTTTCTTGTTCTTGTCTAAGACTTCAATTTCCGGGTGAATCATTGAATATCCGCCGATTTCTCTTTTGACGTTTCCGTAGGCTAAAACTTCTTTATCTAACTCTTTTGCTTTTGAAAGGATTGCTTTGTAATAGTTGATTACTTTTTCCTGAAGAAAAATAAGGTTTACGTAACCGGTTTTGTCGTAGAGTATGGCTTTGAGGAGCTTTTTCTTTTTCTTTGAAGTTTCAATGACAGAAACGGCAGTGACTTTGCCTTTTACAAGGGCGGTTGTGTTTGGCTTTAGCTGGGACATCTTTGTTACGCTGGTTCTGTCTTCGTATCGGTATGGAAGGTAGTAGATTGCGTCTAATACCGTGTTGATGCCTAACTTTTTGAGCCTTTTGGCTCGTTTTTCAGTTACGCCTTTTACTTTTTCTATCGGCTGGAAGAACGCTTTTATGGGGTAGCTTTTCTTTTTTTGGAGTTTTTCTTGGCTTACTACTATGCGTTCGCTGGGGCGGATTTCTTTTTTTAGGTCGCTTTCTATTTCCTCTTCTAAGAATTTTAGGGTAATTACCCTGTGGAGTTCTTTAATTAACTTTTTTCTGTCTTCTTCTGATAGGGAATTATAGTTTTTAAGCAGGTTTATTGCTTTTTGCGTCCAGTTTTTTCTTTTTTCGTCAAGGTGGGGAAGGAGCTGGGAGAGGAGGGTTTGGAGGGTGAGGTGGGGATTTTTTACTCTGTGAAAGTATTTGAAATTGTCCTGTGTTAAGAGGTTAAGCAGATTTTTTAGGCGCTTTAACGTTTCTTTCATGGTTTCCTCACTGCTTGCAGAAAGAATTTTACGATAAAGTTTTGTTATGATTTCAGCAAATATCAGGTTGAAGGAGCGTCTATGAGAAAACGTTTAATATTGGCTGTAACTGGGGTTTTAATTTTTTCCTCTTGTCAAATCCCTCTAAAAGAAAGAATGAAAACAGCTCCTCCTAAAACTATAAAGGGAAACAAGGAAAAGAAAACAGAAGTAGAGGGAAAGGTTTCACTGAAGAAAGAAAAAACGAAACCTACTTCGTTGTATTACTATATGCTTTACCTTAACGCTAAGGCTGATGGTAACTACTCTCTCGCACTTCAATCTATTGAAAAGGCAGTAGAGCTTGAACCTCGTAATTTTTCTTTACTTTTGGAAGCAGCTAAGTTCTGTGCAGAGTTGAGGAAACTGAAAGAAGCAGAAAAATACGTAAAGGAAGCTCTCAAGGTTAAGCCTGATAGTGTAGAAGCGCTTAAACTTTTGGCTGGTATTAAGGTTGTTGAAGGTAAATTGAACGAAGCGGAGAAGATATATAAGAAGATTCTTTCGCTGAAAAAGGATAAGGGCACTTACGTTATGTTGGCAAACTTGTATATCAATTTAAAGAAGTACAAAGAAGCGGAACAACTTTTAAAAGAAGCGGAGAAAGAATATCCGAACGATTATTTGGTGAGTTACTTTTTAGGGCAGGTTTATTACCTTGAAGGGAAGAAAGAAGCGGCTATTCCTCTGTTGGAAAAATCGGTAAAGCTAAATCCTCATTTTGAAAGTGCCTGCGTCCTTTTGGGTAAGATTTTCAGAGAAGAGAAGAAATATAAGGAAGCGGAAAGGTTTCTTAGAGAAGTTCTTAGAAAGACGCCAAACAACGTTTTTGCTTTGAAAGAGCTTCTTTACATCTATATAAAGGAAAATAAGCCACAGGAAGCGTTGAAGATTATTAACAAGTTAGTTGAAATGGAGCCTTACAACTTAAAACTTCTTTCCTGGGTTGCTGCACATCTTTTTGAGATGAAAGAGTACAAAAAAGTAATTCCTATTATTGAAAGGATTACAAAGCTTAACCCTGAAAATCCGAACGTTTACTTTATGTTAGGTCTTGCCTATGAAATGACGGGGGACCTTAAGAACGCTTTGAAAGCTTATGAGAAATCTTTAGACATTTACCCTGAAAACCCAACCGTTTTGGAGAGGACGGCTTCTGTCCTTTACCGTTTGGGTAAGTTGCAGGAGGCGGAAGCCTACTATCAGAGACTTTGGGAATTAACTCACAATCCAGATTATATTTTGAAAGTGGCTCTAATAGCGGATAAAGAAGGGGATACAGAGCAGGCTTATAAAATACTAAAATTGTCTGAAAAGTCTTTCCAGAAACTCCCCAAGGCTTATTTCTACCTTGCGTACTTTGCTGAAAAGTTAGGTAAATATGAGGAAACGGAAAAGTATTTAAAGAAACTTCTTAGAGAAAATCCTGACCCGGATACTTACAACTACCTTGCTTATTTCTACGCTCAAAGAGGGAAGAACCTTGAAGAAGCTTTGAAATTGGTTAATAAAGCGTTGAAAGAAGAGCCGGACAATCCTGCCTATTTGGATACGAAGGGGTGGATTTTGTACAAGATGGGCAAGTACAGTGAAGCCTGTAGGTTTTTCCAGAAAGCGTTAGAATTAAAACCTAACGACCCTGTTATTAGTGAACATTATGGGGAGTGTTTGTTCAAATTAGGGAAGAATAAAGAAGCTGAGAGATATTTGAGGTTTGCACTTGAAAAGATAAAAGCTGACCAATCCTTACAGGAAGAAGAGCCAGGAATTCTTGAGAGAATTAATAAAATCCTGTTTTTAATAGAGAAAAAAGGTAAGAAGGAGGAAAAATGAATTGGGCTATGTTTTTATGGGGCTTGATAGCGTTTTTAGTAATAGGACTTCCTACCATAACGGGACTTATGAGGGTTAATGCAGCTTTGAAGTTCCTGTTAGAAGCTGAGAATGACAACTTCTCTCCGTTGAACGCTATAAAGCCGGGAGGAATTGCCTATGCGCTTACCTTCAGTTTCAGAATTACTTTTTTAACGGCTGTGATTCTTGACTACATTGAGTACATAAAGCAGACCTACTTTATCGTTTCTCTATACATTTTCTTCATAATGCTTGATTTTATCGTTCAGAATTCCGGTAAAGCGTTTGCCGTGCTTTCTATGAATATGAAAAGTGCCTTTGCCGGTGCTACGGTAGTTGCGCTTGTGATTTTCGGTTTGAACTTTGTGATTCAAAGGAAGCTTAAGAAAATCCTCCCCCGCGAAACCGAAAACTTCAGGAAGAACAAAGTTTCTCCTGCTTTGAAAACGTTTGACCAGAGAGGTTAAGACGTTAATTCCGACACAATCTCCTCCCAGCTTCTGTTAGGAGTTGGGAGGCTTTCCTTAAAAAATTCTTTATACCTCTTTTCTACCTGTTCCCATGTTGGCAGGCTGGTTTGTGCTCCTTCTGCTTCTATGGTAAAGGATGCAACGGTTGAAGCTATCCTTCCTGCAGTTTCTAAATCGTAGCCTTTTAGCAAAGCCACTAAAAATCCCGCTCTGTGGGAATCTCCGGCTCCTGTTGGGTCAACCAGCCTTTCTGGTTTTACGGCAGGTATGCGATAAACCTTATCTTTAAACAGAATGATAGAACCTCTTGCTCCTAAAGAGATGCATATCAGTTTAGGTCCTTCTATCTCTCTTATTGAACGAATCTTCAATAACTCTTTTATCCTTTTAGCTTCGTGATTGTTCATAAACAGCATATGAACGAACTTTAAAAGCCTGATTACTCTGTAAGGATACGAGAACGTTTCCTGACCGGGGTCAAAACTTATAAGCGCTGGAATGTTGTTTTTCTTTAGAAAATGGTAATAAAACTCAAAATGACCTGTAGAGAAGTGAAGGACTTTAAACTCCTCAGCCAATTTATGCGCGAGCTTTACGTTTTGGAAAAGTAGTTTTGCAACGCCTCTTTTATCCTCGTAGTAGTAGAGAATTTGGTCGTCACTTTCTTTCTTGCTTATGATAAAGCTTCTTGCTAATGGAAAGGCTTTTGTATTAATGACGCCGCGAACATCAACTCCCTGCTCTGTTAAGGCTTTTTTGTATCCGGTTTTTTCAAAATCGTAACCTGAAACTGCAAAAATACCGCTTCTCCCCCCAAGCCGTGCCACGGCTACTGCAACGTTGGCACCTGCTCCTCCAAACGTGTATCTGTATTTATCTGCCTGTACCGTTTCGTTTATAGAGGCAAATTTCTTAACAACTAAAACGTTATCTATTACGATAGAACCGAAAGCTAAAACATCTTTCATTATTTTTCCTTTAAGCTTTCACTTAGCGTTTTAAGTTTCTGTGCAACCTCATAAAACTTTCTACCAAGTCCAGCTTTCTCTACAAAGACTACACCTGCCGTTCTCTCTTTGCGCAGGGCGTTTCCCAACTCCTCAGAAGTAAACATGTCTTTGAGGGTAAGAGATGCAGCTTCTTTGAGCCTTTCTTTCGTTTTTTCGGATAGGTCTGAACTGAGCAGAAGAACACCTTCTCTGTTTTTAAAACTTTTTACGTTGTCCTGACCGATAACAGTTATACCGGTTTTGTGACAGAGAGAAAGAAGGTGTAATAGGTATTCACGTAGGGAAGATATAACATTTTTTATTAACTCTTCCGCGTTTATCCTGTTTTTAAAGCGCTTTTTAACAAACTGCTTTATACACTTGGAATCGGGACAAACGTTGTATCCCCTGCCGGGAAGTTTCCCGGCAGTATCAAGCATTACGTTACCTTCAAATTCAACGAAGCGTAAAAACTTTTCCTTTTCGTCCTTCTTCCTGCAACCTTCGCAGGTTCTCATTCTTCCTCTTCCATCGCTTCAAGCTCTTCAAGTTTCTTGTAGTCGCTTTCTTTTATGATGTCTATTCCCACTACTTGTCCTGTTTGTCCTACTAATTTTGATGCAAGCCTTGCGTTTACTCCATGTTTACCTATAGCTAAAGACAGCTGGTCATCGGGAACAACAACTTCTACTCTCGTCTCTCCGTTCTCATCTTCGTAAACTTCTGAATGAAGAACTTTAGCTGGAGAGAGTGCCCTTGCAACTAACTCTGCTACGTCATCGCTCCAGAGGATAATTTCTATCTTTTCTCCAGAGAGTTCTCTTGAAATGGGAAGAATTCTGCTACCTTTCACGCCTATGCATGCGCCTACCGGGTCTATGTAGTCCTCTCTCGCTGCAACAGCTACTTTTGCCCTTATACCCGGTTCTCTTGCAACGGCTTTTACTTCCACTAATCCTTCTGCGATTTCCGGAATTTCTATTTCCATTAACCTTTTAAGGAGTTTGGGGTGGGTTCTTGAAAGTATTATATATGGCGGTGGCTGGTCTTCAATTCTTGAGGGTTTCTTTCTGTTATAACGTTTATAGTCAAATACAACGTCGTAGATGTAGGCTCTGATTCTGTCGCCTATTCTGTATCTCTCTTTCGGTATCTGTTCCTCTTTAGGCAGTATTCCTACAACTCTTCCCAAATCTACAACGATATCGCCGTTTCTTCTTATTTCCTTAACGGTGCCTGAGATTACGTCTCCTATTTTCTCTCTAAAGTAATCAAACAGCGCTTTTCTTTCCGCTTCAGTAATTTTGTCGTGAATAACCTGTGCAGCAGCTTTTGCCGCTATTCTTCCAAGTTCTTCCGTTTTAATTTCTACTAAGACCTTATCTCCTACTTTTACGTCTTCTCCTGCAATCTGTTTTGCTTCTTCCAAGGAGATTTCGTGGTCCGGGTCTGTTACTTTTTCAACTACAACCTTTTCCTGATATATCCCAAAATCTTTTCCATCTTCATCTATCTTAACGACTAAATTGCCCCTGTATCCTGCTTTTTTAGCAGCGTTAATGATTCCAGTTTTTACAGCTTCTATTACATCTTCTTTGGATATACCTTTTTCACGACACAGCAGTTCTATAGTTTTCCCTAAACTTTCCATATTTTAATCCTCCTTATTTACTTGTTGAACAGGGAGTCTATGTCCACACGGGCGCTCTTTATGTTTTCATACGGAATCTCTACTTCTGCGTTTCTTGAGACGTCGTGGACTGTAACGCCCGTATCGCTCGTTGAAACGACTTCTCCTTTAAAGTTCCGCTGGTTGTCCATAGGATTTAAAGTTTTAATCTTCACAACTATTCCTATGTGTCTATCAAAGTCTTTCTTGCTTTTAAGCGGTCTATCAAGACCAGGAGATGAGACTTCAAGGTTATAGGAATGGGGAATAACGTCTTCAACGTCTAAAACGGTTCCTATCCTTTCGCTTATCCACTGGCAGTCTGAAATTGTTATACCTCCGCCGGGACGGTCGGCGTATATTCTTAAAACCCAGCCTATTGGTTCTCTGACGAATTCAATGTCAACCAATTCAAAACCGCCTTCTTCCAAAATGGGTAAAAGTAACTCCTTTACCTTTTCAACTATTGCGTTGATTTTTTCTTCCATTGCTTTCCCCTTTTAACGGGTTAAATAAAAAGGAGCGCTCCAGCTGGAGCGCTCTCAAAGAAATATGAGTGCGATGAACACAGACAGCTTCTAACCGCCAGAGTTAAATTTAAGACTGTTAGGAATGGTTAGCAATGGAAAGAAGGGGGAGTATCTATTCCCCCTTCGTTAGCGTGCCTTCTTGGAAGGATAATAGGTAACTTATAAAGTTCTTTGTTATTAGGTTGTAGGAAGCTTCTTTGTGGGTTATGAGGAAGAACTTTCTTCTTATTGAAAGGTCATGAATTTTAACGATTTTAACGTTCGGGTTATCCTTAACTGCGACTTCGGGGACAAATGCGAACACTTCCTTGTTTTTTGAAACGAAGTTGATTATGGCAGTTGTTGTTCCTATTTCAGCCGTTACTTTGAGGCAGTTGGGCAAGATTCCGAAGTTGGAGAGCATTTCCTCTATGAGTTTTCTTGTTCCGGAGCCTTCTTCTCTTATGACTAAGCTGTAGTTGGTGATTTCTTCTATGTTGATTTCGTCGGGTAATTCGCTATCGGAAGCTTTTACTAAAACGAGCCTATCTTCTTTTATAGGTATAACGTTGAGTTCTGGGTCTTCTACTCTGCCTTCTACAATGCCTAAGTTGTAGTACCTTGAAAGAATGTTGTGAACGACTTCTTCAGTGTTTCCTATAAACATTTCAAGGGTTACTTTCTCTTTCTTGAGGAAAGGTTGGATGATGTCCGGAATGAACCAGTTTCCTACGGTGGTGCTTGCTGCAAATCTGAGCTTTTCTCTTGACGTTTTGGAGAGTTTGATGACGATGTTCCTGATTCTGTCAAAGCTTTCTATGGCAGCGTCTATCTCTCTGTAGAGGATTTCACCGTAGGGAGAGAGAACGAACCTTTTACCTTTCCTGATGAAGAGAGGTGCGCCTAAGAAGCGTTCAAGGGTTTTTATTCTGTTTGTTATTGCCGGCTGGCTTACGTTGAGAACTTTGGCAGCTGCCGAGAAGCTGTTCAGGTCAACTACTAATTTAAAAGCCTTGAGCGTGTTGTAATCTACCATGCCCCCCTCCTTAACTGCTGGTTGCCTTCTTGATAGCTTTCATTATGGTATCTTTGATGTCGTCCAAGAATTCGTTCTTATAAACTTCCTTTATTAAATTTAAGTTCTTCTTAAGAGTTTTCTTGGGCAGGAAGCTTAGAGCTTGGGCAGCGTTTGCTCTTACGTCGTCATCAAGGTTGTAGTTGGATATTATGTCGCACAGAATTTTTACGGCATCCTGACAGCCTGCTTTGCCTAAAGCCCATATAGCTGCTGCTTGAACGTCTGCGGATTTGTTATAAACGTTCTGTTTTACGTAGTCGCAGTAGCCTTTTAACTTGTGTTCTCCAATGTAGGTAAGAGCTGCTATACGGGAGGTTGTATCGTCGCTTTGAAGGAGTAGTTTGAGGACTTTAGGAGGTATGTTGCCTTTGAAGCTCGGCAATCTCAGAGCAAAACGTTTCTGGAATTGAGGTTGCAGCAGATAGGTTTCTATTGTGCTGTAGAAGGCAGGGTCGTTTGAAGCTACCAAAACGTCAAAAGCAGCTTCTTCTATTTTTTGGTCTTCTGTATTTCTGAGTATTTTTTCAACGGTTTTGTTGACCGTTTTGTCAGGATAGTACTTGAAGAAGTTGAGAGCGGCTAATACATCTTCCGGTTTTGGTGATTTTAGGAGTTTTTTCATGTAAGGTTTTGCCGGTTTGTACTTGTGCATTCCTAAGATTCTTGCTAACAGTACTTTTTCGTCTGCGTTCTTGTCTTTTTTGAGTAGTTCAAAGAGCTGCTTGTCGCACAAACCTTGGAACTTTATTAGTCCTACTATGGCAGTTCTTCTGATATCCGGGTCTTTGCTGTTTAGAAATCTGCAGAGGACTTTTCCTGCTTTTACGTCGTCAAAATTGCTGATGGCGTAAACGATGTTCTTTATCACTGCTTTGTTTTTCTCTTTTTTTAGAGCTTTGAGTAGGCAGTTCTCGGCTTCTTTGTTTGTATAGTAGTAATCCCCCAACCTCTCTGCGACGGTTGCTCTTACGTCGGTGCTTTTGTCGTTTAAGAGCATTTCACAGAACTTTTTTACTAACTGCGGATTGCCGCTTTCTGATAGGTAGTAAACTGCTAATTTGCGTTCTGTTGGGTCGCTGCTGTTGAGTTTAAAGAGCTTTGGTGATTGAACCTGCTGTGAACCTTGGGGGAATGCCTGTGCTACTGGTGAGAGGAATAGTGTTGTTAAGATTCCTATTATTGTTAGGATGTAAGAGGTGGGGGTAGGGTTTTTCATTGTTGTGTCCTCCTGTGAATGTAAATTTATTGTGATTATAAGAAAAATTTATTTGCCTTGCTTTTAAAGGGGAAGAAAAAGCGGTTATTTGAGGATTAAGTTGTGTTATATTCAGGTTAACCGATTTTTATTTGGAGGTAAGGAATGAAGGTACGTTACGCTTCTGAGATAGCTGGCAGGAAGGCTGATACTCTCGTTTTTGGTGTTTTTGAAGGATTGAAAGATTTGATGGATAAAGATGCTGAACAGCTGAAGAGTCTTGGTTTTAAAGGGAAGGTTGGGGAGACTGTAACTCTTCCAGGAGAGGGGAGTTTTAAATCGGTCGTTTACGTTGGGCTTGGCAAGAAGGGAGATGTAGACCTTGAAAAGGTCAGGGTAGCTACTGCTAAGGGTATCAGAGCTGCTGAGAAGAGTGGAGCGAAGAAGGTTGTGGTGGATTTTCCTGAAGTTGAGAGATTGGGAGGAAAAGAAGCTAAAGCGATTGCCGAAGGGGTAATTATTGGCGCTTATAAGTTTTCTAAGTATAAGAAGGAAGAAGGTAGTAAGTTGAAAGAGATAGTTGTTGCCGGGAAGAAGGAGTTTAAGGAGGAGTTTGAGGAGGGGAGGATTTTTGCCGAAGCTGTTAACTTCGTGAGAGACCTGGTGAATGAGCCGGGAAACGTTATCACACCTGAAAAGCTTGCCGAGGTTTCTGAAGAGTTGGCTGCAAGGTATGGATTTGAGTGCAAGGTTTTTGACGAAGAAGCGCTTGAGAAAGAAGAGATGGTTGGAATATTGACCGTTGGAAGGGGAAGTAAAAATCCCCCCCGCTTCATCCACCTTTCCTACAAACCCAAAAAACCGAAGAAAAGAGTTGTTTTAGTCGGAAAGGGCGTAACGTTTGATAGTGGCGGTCTAAACATAAAACCTGAACAGTTTATGAAGACAATGAAGTCTGACAAGGCAGGTGCCTGTGCCGTTTTAGGCATTATGAAGGTAGTAGGTGAAGTTAAGCCTGACGTTGAGGTTCACGCCCTTATACCAACTGTTGAGAACATGCCTGACGGTAAAGCTTACAGACCTGACGACATAATCGTTTATAAGAACGGCGTAAGCGTTGAAGTCCATTCCACTGATGCCGAAGGTAGACTCATATTGGCTGATGCCCTTATCTACGGTTCTGAGCTTGAACCTGATGTTATGATAGATATGGCAACGCTTACAGGCGCTTGCGTTGTGGCTTTGGGACATTACACGTCAGGTCTCTTTACAGAAGATGACAGGTTAGCCAACAAGCTGTTAAAGGTGTCAAAGGAAACGGGTGAAAAGCTGTGGTGCATGCCTTTAGATGAAGACCTGAAAGAAGATATTAAAGGCACTTACGCTGACGTTCAGAACGTTGGAAAAACGAGATACGGTGGTGCCATTACGGCTGCGCTCTTCCTTCAGAAGTTCGTTGACAGCAAGAAAGTTAAGTCCTGGGCGCACATAGATATAGCAGGACCAGCTTTCCTGGATAGAGAATGGAAGTATTACGCTCCGGGCGCTACAGGGCAGCCGGTTAGAACCGTTGCTGAAGCGATAATTAAGGGGGAGTAATCCCCCCTTTAAATAAGGTGAAGCGTTGAGAAAGCTTAACGTTCTGTTCTTTTCTTCGTTAATTACCGGGGTGGTGACGGGATTTTTCGTTTCCGTTTACGTTTTGATGAGTAAAGTGTTTTCCTTCATTTTCTTTCAGGGAGACCCGATTGAAACAATACCTCATCTGCCTCTCTGGTATCTCATTTTCGTTCCTACTGCTGTAATTCTCTTCGTTAACTACCTGATAGAAAGGAACGATAGAGTCAGGGAATACGGACTGAGAGAAATCGCTCAGGCTATAGCAGATAACAGGATTACTTACACTTTTGGCGACCTGATTTTAAAAATCATAGCTTCTGCTCTTTGCATAGGTAGCGGTTTCGCAGTTGGAAATGAAGGTCCTTCTGCTGCGATTGGCGCAATGATATCTTCCAGATTTCACAGGCTCTTTAATTTACCCAAAGAGCTTACCAAAGTTTCAATAGGTATAGGAGCAGGAAGCGGTATCTCTGCCGTTTTCGTTTCCCCCATAACGGGGATTCTCTTTGCCGTAGAGAACGTTGCTTACTTTTTAGTAAAGGATTTTATAGGCTTTCTCATAGTCGGTAGCTTTTCCGCATTTTTAGTTGCTCTACACTTTCTGATGCCCGTTGTTTTCAAGTATTCAGCCGGGAAGCTGTTTCAGACCGATTATCTGATAGCAGTTATGCTTTTTATTCCTTTAATTACCTCATCTATTTACCTCTACCTTACGCTCAGAGATAGAGTGATGTTTTTCCTCTCTTCCTTCCTTGAGAGGAAAGTTCCCCGCTCTTACAGGATACCGCTTATTTCTGTGACTTCCGGAATAGTGATAGGTTTGCTTCTGAAAGTCTCACCTTACGCTGCGTTTTCCGGTCACGAGGTTGTTGTGGCGCTTATGAACAGTAAGTATCACTTTCCTCTGTTTCTGATTTTCCTGTTGGCTGTTTTGAGGATTGTTGCCAACGCAGTTTCTCTCTACGCGAACGCCGTTGGTGGTTTGTTCATAACGCTTATGAGCATAGGTTCTTTGGTAGGATACGGTTTTGGCGAGATTATGAGGAGTTTCGGTTTCTCAACTGAGCCGTTTTACTTTGCGGCGATAGGTGCAGCTGTTTTCGTCGGTGTTGTCATGAAAGTTCCGTTTACTTCTGTTGTTCTGGCTCTTGAAATAACTTACGACTATAACGTTGTTGTTCCTGTAGGTTTTATAGTTGCCGTTTCATCTTTGCTTACCGGGATGATTTTTGATGTCAGGAAATTAGTGCTTAAAGGGTTTAAGAGGAAGGTGAAATGAAGAAGGAAAGGATAGATAAACTTTTAGTTGAAAAAGGTCTTGTAAAAAGCAGAGAAAGGGCGAAAGCTCTGATAATGGCTGGAAAAGTAAAGGTTAACGGTCAGGTTGTTGATAAACCGGGAACGTCTGTTCCTGCAGACAGCGTGATAGAGGTGAAAGAGGAGGACATTCCTTACGTTTCAAGGGGTGGACTGAAGTTAGAGACAGCTCTGAAGGAGTTTGGTGTTGACGTTTCAGGTTTTGTGTGTCTTGACGTTGGCGCTTCAACGGGTGGATTTACCGATTGCCTTCTTCAGCACGGAGCAAAGAAGGTTTACGCCGTTGACGTCGGTAGAGGTCAGCTTGACTGGAAGTTGAGAAATGACCCGAGAGTTATCTCTATTGAACGTTTCAACGCAAGGTATTTAACCGAAAAGGAGATTCCTGAAAAGGTGGATTTGGTTGTTATGGACGTCTCTTTTATATCTGTGACGAAACTTTTACCGGTGGTTAAGCAGTTTTTAAAGCCTGAAGGAAAGATGATTGTTCTTATAAAGCCCCAGTTTGAATTGACCAAGAGGGAGGTTGATAGAGGTAAAGGGGTGATAAGAGACCCTGAACTTCACAAGAAAGCGATTAATAAAGTTTTAGAGTTTGCTCGTTCTATCGGACTTTATCCTGAAAAATTGACCCTTTCTAAGCCGAGAGGTCCTAAAGGGAATAAGGAATTTTTAGTTTTGCTCTCTCAAAAGGAAGGTGATGATAGGGTAGATGCTTCTTTTGTTGATAGAGTTGTGAAGGTTGACGACTAACGTTTTTTCGTTATCAGGTTGAAGAACTCTTCTACCGGTAGCGGAGGGTAGAAGAAAAATCCCTGTCCTTTGTAGCATCCCAACTCTTTGAGTATATCTATCTGTTCCTGTTTCTCTATGCCTTCGGCTACAACTTCTAAAGATAGAAGCTTTCCTATGTCTATTATGAACTTTACGATGCTTTTGTCTTCTATGTTTCTGTCTAAGTTCAAAATGAAACTTTTGTCTATTTTGATTTCCCAGGCTTTCAGGAGTTTGAGCCTTGATAGAGAAGAGTATCCGGTTCCGAAATCGTCAATTGAGAGTTTTATCTTCCGCTTTTTAATCTCTTCTAACGTTTCCATCAGGTTTTCTGTGCATTTGGTTGCTTCTGTTTCTGTTATCTCAAACACTAAAAGTTCCGGGTTGATTCGGTAGTTTTTGATGAGTTTGTCTATTAGAGGAATGAACCTTTTATCTATCAGTTGAGAGTAGGATACGTTTACCGAAATGGGAATATTAACGTTTAACCTTTCAAGCCTTCTTAAAACGTTGAGACTTTTCTTCAGTATGACTTCGCCGACATCAAAAAGGAGACCGTATTCTGTGATTACTGGAATCGCTTCGCCTGGCGGGACGGAACAGCGCATCAACGCTTCTGCACCTATGATTTCGCCTGAATTCAGGTCAACCTTTGGCTGCAGGTATATTGTTATCCTGTTCTCTTTAAGGTCTTCTTTTATTTTGGTTAGTATTTCAAGGACTTTTTCTGAGATGCCGATATCTTCTGAGAATACGATGAGAGGCACCTGTCTCAGGAACGCTTCTTTCTGGGCTAATTCTGCTTTTACCAAAACGCTTTCTCCGTGTTCAGGGAAGAACGATGCGCCGATGTTGGGGACTACGTATACCTTTTTGCCGTTGGTTGAAAAAGGTTCTTTGAAAACGTCTAAAACCTTGCTGACTATGGGTTTGAGTTCTTTGAGGGGATTTTCGCAGTCGTGGTGATGGACGATGATGAATTTGTCGGAGTAAAATCTGAATACTTTGCTGTTGCAGTCTTCTAACGTTTCTTTTAACCTTTTCAGTATTTCTGAAAGTATTCTGTCGCCTGCCTTTATGCCGTAGCTGTCGTTTATTCTGGAAAAGTTTTCAATGTCAACGGATAGGATTAAGAATCTGTCGCCGTTCTTTACCAGGTTGCTTATGTATTCTATGACGAGACTTTCGTTTATAATCTGGCTATCTTCGGCGACTGAGCAGTCAAGTTCTGCTAATGCCAGGAAAAATTTATTTTTCAGTTTTTTCAGGAAAAGCATGAAAAACGAAGAGTCCACTTTTACTATCGTTAGGGAGGAGGGTAGCAGTAAGGGTTGGTTGTTTTCTATCAGCTCTTTGACCTTTACAGGTATTTCGGCTTCTGATAGGTTTTTTGGAAAAAGAGTGTTGAAAGATTTAGAGATGGATTGAAGCTTTCTCTTTAGAGTTTCAAGAGCTTCTTCTTGGGGAATTTCTGAAAGCAGCCTGAGGAATTCAATGATGTAGGAATCTTTAAAGTAATCTATGCACTCTGAGGATTTAACTATTTCCTCTGATAGAAAAATCCTCCACTCCACCCTGCTTACCGCCAAAATAAAAATGCAAATTTCTATTGAATTTAATTCTCTTTTTGTAAGATGCAACAAAAATTATTAACTATTAGTAGCCACCTTACAGGTATAGTGCTAATTCTACCAGTTAGACGTTAAATTTTCGTTAAAACTGCAGGTGAATTCTTTTTATCTTTCTTTCCTTTAATGATTCTGGAATGCTGGAAAGCAGGTCGCTGTTTCTTATCTCTTCCGGGTCTTTGAGACCGTTAAGGTTTATCAGGTAGAAACCGCTTCTTTCTCCGTAAACGCAGGCTTCATCTAAAACGAAACCGCACAGCAGCAGTTCTTTCTTTTCTATTTTTTCTGAAAGTTCGGGGATGGAGAGGAGTTTTTCTATCTGGACGTCTATGTTTATTTCCATTAAGGCTGCTTTTCGGCTCTTTTCGTCCTCTTCGTAGAGTGAAACTATTATGTCGGAGTTTTCTTCGTAGATTTTCTTTAGTAGTTTAAACTCCACTTCAGATGCCTGAAACTCAAAGGAAACGAACTTCTCAAGGTCAAGTGCGGAGGAACCTGCAATTGCCACTAAAGGAACGGAAAGCTCTTTGACGGCGTAGTAGATTGATGTCAGGTTCGGGAACGCCTGAACGGCAGAGTTTGCGATGATATAGCTTTCGGGAAATAGAGAAGATAATCTCCAGACGATAGAAGACGTTGTTACTATGCAGCAATCGTGGTGAGAAGGTTCTTCCTTTACTGCGCAATCCCTCAGCAGTAACTTTTCTATTACTTTTACTGCTTCCATTAAACCTCTCTCACCTCAATTACGTTTTGTAAAGTATCAAGTATAGCAAACGTGGATTTTCCCGTTAAATAACCGCACAACTCTCCTGGATTTATAACCTGGCAGCCGTTTATCACTCTCGTATCTATTTCGTGAGTAT
This sequence comes from Desulfurobacterium pacificum, assembly GCF_900182835.1. NCBI lineage: Bacteria > Pseudomonadati > Aquificota > Aquificia > Desulfurobacteriales > Desulfurobacteriaceae > Desulfurobacterium > Desulfurobacterium pacificum. The sequence continues at coordinate 11,416 of NZ_FXUB01000007.1, read as the reverse complement.
GCCCGTAGAGGATGTAGTCAAAGTCGCCCGATTTAGCGAGGCTTTCAACGAATAAAGGTTCATGCATTATGGCGAATTTTTTGTTGTCTATGACCTTTAAAGCGGGTGGTTTCTCTATAAGTCCACCGGAAACGGAGATAAGTCCTGCAATTTCTCCGTCGTTGTTGCCGAAAACCCCGTAAAAATCGCACTTTAATTCTGACAGCAGAAGCTTAATGGAAAACGGAGAGACAAAATCTCCGCAGTGGATTACGAGGTCAACGGATTCTTTATTCACAATCTCAGTGAAGCGCTTGATTTTCTCTAAATTGTCGTGGGAATCAGAAACGATTGCTATTTTCATTTCTTCGCTCCCTCTGGCGGTTTGTTTGAAACGTAGTCGCAGTTCGGATACCTGCTGCAGCCGTAGAATATTCTACCTTTTTTGCTTCTCCTTTCTACTATTTCTCCTTCGCCACACTTTGGGCACTTTCCATAAGTGATGGGGGCAGTGTACTTACATTCTGGATAGTTGGAACAGGCTATAAACCTTCCAAACCTTCCTTTCTTTATCACCAGTTCACCGCCGCACTTAGGACACTTTTCTCCTGTCTTTTCCTCTTTTTCTTTTAGGCTTTCTTTGTACTTGCACTCTGGGTAGTTTGAACAGGCTATAAACGCTCCGTAGCGCCCGTGAATTTTTAAAAGCGGAGCGCCACATTCGGGGCAAATTCTTCCTATTTCTTCGCCCTTTATGTTTTTAAGCTCTTTTTCTGCATTTTCTAAAACTTTCTTAAACTCTCCGAAGTAGAACTCTTTCAGCAGTTCTTTCCAGTCTTTTTTTCCTTCTTCTATTTTGTCCAGCTCTTCCTCAATGGAGGCGGTAAACTTTATGTCAACTATTCTTGGGAACAGCTTTTTAAGTATGGAGTTGATGAACTCGCCTAATTCTGTCGGTTTTAGCTTCTGCTTTTCTTTGTCAACGTAGCCTCTTTGGATGATGTTTGAGATGATTGTGGCATAAGTTGATGGTCTGCCGATTCCTTCCTCTTCTAACGCCTTTACTAACGTTCCTTCTGTGAACCTTGGGGGCGGTTCTGTAAAGTGCTGAACGCCTTTAACTTCTTTGAGGTTAACTGAATTGCCTTTTTCCAGCGGCGGCAGGAGCTTTTCTTCTACTTCTACCGGATAAACCTTAAGGAAGCCTTCATCTTTTAGCGTGCTTCCGGTTGCTCTGAAGGTAAGACCGTTGCCTTCTATGTCTGTAGATACGGTGTTGAAAACGGCGTCTTTCATCTGTGAAGCTACAAATCTGCGCCAGATTAGGTCGTAGAGCTTGAATTGTTCTGGCGTTAAGTACTTCTTTACGCTTTCTGGCGTTCTGAAAACGGAAGTTGGTCTTATCGCTTCGTGGGCGTCCTGTGCGCTGGCGCTTTTTGTTTCGTAAACTCTTGCTTTTGAAGGCAAGGATTCTTTGCCGAACGCTTCTTTTATGAACTTTCTTGCTTCTTTAACTGCTTCGTCCGACACTCTCGTTGAGTCCGTTCTCATGTAGGTAATTAAACCTACCCTTTCGCTTCCTAAGTCTATACCTTCGTAGAGTTGCTGGGCTATCTGCATGGTCATTTTTGCTGGAAATCCGAACCGTTTTGAAGCTTCCTGCTGGAGCGTTGAGGTGATAAAAGGCGGATAGGGTTTTCTGCGCCTTTCCTTTTTTTCAACGCGGGTAACTGTGAACGCTGCGGATTTTGCCCTTTCAACTAACTCTTTAGCCTGTTTTTCGTTTTCTATTGAGAACTTGTCTAACTTTTTGCCGTCAACGGCGTAGAGTTTTGCCGGGAACTCGCTCTTTTCCTTTTCAAATGTGGCTTCAACGGTCCAGTATTCTTTTGGAACGAACTTTCTGATTTCTTCTTCTCTGTCGCAGATGAGCCTTAGCGCTGCTGACTGAACTCTACCTGCTGAGAGAGCTTTTTTGAACCTTTTTGAGAGGAGAGGAGAAATCGTGTAGCCGACGATTCTGTCCAATATTCTGCGTGCCTGCTGGGCGTTTACTTTGTTTTCGTCTATTTTATCCGGGTTTTTAACGGCTTCAGCTATAGCTTTTTTCGTTATTTCGTGAAAGCGGACTCTATATATGCCGTCTTTTTTCAACCTTTTAAGGGCGTTGGCTATGTGCCAGCTTATCGCTTCTCCTTCTCTATCCGGGTCTGTTGCAAGGTAAACGGCTTCTGCTTCTTTTGCCGTTTTCTTTATCTCTTTGAGTATTTTGTCCTTTCCTTTTATCGTTACGTATTTTGGTTTAAAGTCTTTTTCTATGTCAACGCCGAACTCTTTTTCTGGCAGGTCAATTACGTGTCCCATAGACGCTTTGACTATGAAGTCTTTGCCTAAGTATCTTTGAATCGTTTTGGCTTTGGCAGGTGACTCTACGATAAGGAGTTTTTTTCCCATCTTTCAGCCTCGCTTTTAGGGGGTGTCGGCTAACAAAATGTATAATACTTTTTTTGTGAGGCAAATAGTGGGGGTATAATCTTTGCAGGTGTGGTGCTTGAGGATTAATCTATAGGTATAAATAATTGTGGGGAATATGATGAAGCAGATGCAGATAAGTTTAGATGAGGAGCTTTTTTCCTTACTTAGTGAAGAGAGCAAAAGGACTGGTAAGACGGTTTCTGAGATAATGGTTGAGAAGTTGAGAAAAGTTTTTAAAGAAGAAAGTGTGAGAGAAGAAAAACTTTTAAGAGTTCTTGGCAGAGCTTTTGGTACCTGGAAAGATAAACAGATAGATGTTGAAACTTTCGTTAGGGAGTTAAGGAGAGGGGAAAGGATTGATAGTTATAGATACTGATGTGCTGATTTGGGTATTGCGAGGAAATGAGGAAGTTAAAGAGAAGTTTGAAAGGGCAATAAAAGAAACGAGGGGGAAACTTTACATAACGCCTGTTCAGATTGCTGAAATTTTTGCCGGTATGCGCAAAAGAGAGGAATTAGAAACCAGAGAGTTACTTGAAGCTATTCCTGTTATTCCAATAGATAGAGAAACCGGGGAACTTGCAGGAGAATTTGTTAGAAAGTTTAGAAAATCTCATTCAGTTGAGCTTGCAGATGCTTTGATTGCTGCAACTGCTAAGAAAAGGGGGATGAAGTTGTGGACATACAATAAGAAGCATTATCCGATGTTGAGTGAGGAAGAATTTTATTAATATGTAAAGAAAATTATTTGAAAAGTGAGAAAATTTTCATATATTTCTACTTAGTATAGTTTAACAAAATTTAAGGAGGCGGGAAAATGGAGGTTTACGGCATCTGGAAGGAAGTGATACCTTACGCAATTGTTGCGGTTAAAGCCGTTGTAATTGCAGTTATCGGTTGGGTTATTGCTGCTCTTGCAGGTGCGGGCGTTAGGGCAATTTTTGAGCGCTTTGAGGTGTTGAAGAAGCAGAAGGACCTGCCAAAAAGTGCAGGAGACCTGGTTTACTACCTGATTCTTTTAGTAACTGCCGTTGCAGTGTTAGAAGTTTTAGGACTTAAGTATGTGACGCAACCGTTTCTTGACCTTCTGAACAAGGTTGGTGCTTACCTGCCGAACTTGATTGGTGCTGTTGTGATAATGGTGGCGGGGGGATTTTTTGCAAAGATTGCAAAAGAGTTCGTTCACTCGCTCCTTGACACGTTCCAGATTAAAGAGATTGGTGAGAAATACGGCATAGAGGATTTGAGCGGTGCCGTTGCCAACTTTGTTTACCTTATGATTCTTCTGTTCGTTGCCATAGCTGCGCTTAACGCTCTGCAAATAGAAGCTATTTCAAAACCTGCCATTGCCATGATAGGTTCTATTTTAAATGCCGTTCCAAGAATCATAGCTGCGATAATTATCTTTGCAATTATCTACTACGTTGGCAGGTTCGTAGCTGACGTTGCGTCAAAAATCGTTAACGAGCTTAACTTTGACGAGATTGCCAAAGTTGTTGGAATTTCTTCCGATAAGTTAAAGTTTGACGAGCTTGTCAGATACGTGATTGTTGCCTTTGCCGTTTTGATAGGTCTTTCTCAAGCTTTTCACTACATTGAAGCTCAGGCGCTTTACTCAATTACCTACAAGTTCACGGTAATAGCCTTCAAGTTAGTTGTTGCCTCTGCCATCGTTTTTGCAGGTGCTTACTTTGGCTCAATATTTGAAAGCAGAGTGGAAAACAGAGAAATAGGAAAGCTGATAAAGGCTGCGTTTATCGTTGCTGCTATATTTATAGCGCTACCTTACGTTGGAGTTTCCGGCAGAGTTATAGAAATCGTTGTATTCTCTATCTCAATAGGGCTTGGACTTGCATTTGCCCTTGCTTTTGGGTTTGGCGGTAAAGACGTTGCGGCTGAGGTATTGAAAAAGCTATTTTTGAGGGAGAGGGAGTAATCCCCTTCCCTTTTATAAAAGAATTACTTTTTCTATCTGGCGGAACCTTTCTTTTAGCTCTGGAATGAATGATGCTAAAACTGTAAGGTCTGAACTTTCAATGCAGGAAGCGTCGCTTCCGTAGTGCCTTTTTACCTTTATCGGCAGGCTTTCTGAAAGCACTTTAAATGTGGATTCTTCAGCTTTTAGGTCTTTATCGCTTATGTGAACTTCTTCTACAACGTCTGAAAGGTGGTGGGCAATTCCCCAGCTTAAGAACCTTGCTCCTAAAATCCCCAGCCTTTTTACTTTCCTTTCTGTTATTAGCTCTTTCACCGATTTGAGTGTGAAGTTCGTTTTTACCTTTTTGCCAAGCGGTGAAGAGAGAGTTAAAAACCAGTGGGCGTCGCCTAAAGGAATGCCGCATAACTCAAAAGAAGGGTAGAGGTATTCAAAGCCTAAAAACTTTGCAGAAGCCGTTATGATTTCTATCGTTTTTCTGTCTGATGGGACGGGGAAGGGGGATTTTTTGATTTCCTGGTTCATTACCTCTACAACTTTTGGAAGACCGAACTTGTCGGGGGTTATCTCTTCGGGATAGTAACCGGACATGTAGGCGTGGTGGTTGCCGGGAAATCCTGTTATCACGCTGTTGAGTCCGCACCTTAATCCAAACCTCAGTTCATCTTCATACTGTCCGTTTGAGGCTACAATTTTGCCTTTTGAGAGAATTCTTGCAGCAACAATTGCTTCTCCAAAGGCTCTCGGTCTGTTTTCTGCCGTGTTGTAGGGTCCTCCCTCTATAACGATTTCATCTATGTCGTATTCCATGCAGGCTATTAGTCCTTTCAATAGCTCGTCTTCGCCGTTTCCTACGCATATGATTGCGCCGACCCCTTTGCCTCTTTCTTTTGCAAACTTTATAACTGAAAGAGTTTCTTCCTTAGAAGCCGAATGAGAGGTTTCTTTCTGGAAAGACATTAGGCTGACGCTTATTGACTGGACAAGCTCTGCCCAGCCTTCCTTTTCGTTTTCGTAGAGTTTTTCTTTTTCTATCAGCCTTCTGTGAATTCTTCCTCTCGGGCATCCGTTAAATCCTTTGCCTTCTTTGTAGCAGTAGGCGGGGCATTTTGAGATGTATTCGGGGTAGCGCATAGGTCCAGATGCGCCGAAGTGGTCTGCATCCATCGGCATGTCCGTTAGCTGCCTTAGTTCTTTTAAAAGTTCAAGGGGCGTTTTGTTTTCTCTTTCTGCTAAGTCTGCAACAACGTATGAGCAGACGTGGACGGTGAAGCCTAAACGGTCTGTAAGTCTGAAGGCGCCTTTTATTTCGTCTATGCTTTGCTTCAAGCTCACGACATCAACGAGGGTTTCTATCACGTTACAGCCGAACGGAAACGCCTTCATTTCCGTTCCTAAACGCTGGAGTTCTTCGTCTGTTAAAGTTTTGAGTGTGGAGAGGAGGTTTTCGGGATTTTTCCTGCCTTCTTCCATGAGGGACTTTTTGCTTTCAAAGTTACCTTCAATTGCACCTTTTATCAGCTCTTTCATGTTTTTCTCCCGTAAAGTAGTTTAAGAGAAAGTATTGCTATCTTTTCGGCAACGTTTTCAAGTATGGTTGAAGTTATGGGGAGTCCGTCTTTTATCAGTTTTCCCGTTCCAACGACGAAGACGTTTTCAGCGCCGGTTAGCTTTTTTAGGTAGAGGGCGGGACCTGCGCCTGCCTTTTGTAGTTTTTCTACTTTTACCTCTTCATCGCCAAAGCCAAATACGCCGTTTGTTGTAATTAGGGGGATGCCGTGTTTTTCTGCCTCCTTTGAAATGGCAGCGACTAAGTTAAGTGTGTTTCCTCCGGCTATTGTGGAGACGATTACATCGTGGTTTTTTATTAGATGGAAGTGTTCTTTTGAGAAGTTAACTCCGAACGTTTCTACAATTCTGTAATTTCGCTCTACGGGATAGAGCCTTTTTAGAAATTCCACTTTCTTTTCACCTATTCTGGCACCTTTTGATAGGTGGTAAGCGTCTTTTCCGTCAATTCTGCTGCCGTCAAAGACGGTTATTTTTTTGAAGCCTCCTCTGTGAACCTGAATTAGCTTTTCAAATACTCTAAAGCCGAGCCTTCCTGCACCTAAAAGGAGGAGAGAGCCAAAGGGTTTGAGCTTTTCTTCTAACTTTTTTACTTCATCCAATTCAGCGCCTCCAGGAAAGGGGGGATTTTTTTGTGTTTGACGAGGGAAATTATGGCTTTTACCGTAAGCTCGGCAGCAGACTGGCTGCGCTCTTTTATCTCTTCGGCACTTGAGTCTAAAAGGTTTGCGCTTACTTGAGAGCGCAGGAAGTAGGTTTTCTCGTTGTAGATTATGACTACGGCGCCTCTGCCTATTCCTGCAGATGAGCCGATGGCTATTTCGGCGTTGAAAATATCCTTTACGCCTCTTGCAAGTAGAAACGCTGCTTCAAGGTCTGTTTTTTCGTCGTAAACTTTTATTCCTTTTATTGTATGTTGGGGTTTTGGTAGTTTGATTTTTAAGAGCTTTTCTGCCGATTCTACGGTGGGGAAAAATCCTGCAAAAACAACTTTTAGCGGTAAGGGGTTGGGAGTGTAGGGGGCGGAGAGGTGGTGGATTTTTATTCCTATCTGGCAGTGGGTAAAGCATTCAGCCGACGCAAACGTCAAATGGAACCTCCGGTGGTATGAAGGTTGTTTTGACGTAGTTTGACAGCTTTTCTGCAAACTTTTTTACGCCGAAAACTTCCGTTAGCGGGTGCGGGACATCTATGAAGCTTATTCTGTTGTGCAGGAGGAACTGGCAGGACTTGTGGGTCAGGTCGCCGGATATTACGGCATCAACGTTTAGTTTTTCGCATTCTTTCAGGAATGGGAAGTAGTTGAGACCGCAACCGCTAAAAAAGGCAACTTTCTTGATTTCTCTTTTGAAGAAGCGGTATCGTAAGGGGACGTTTTTAAAGGTTTCTTTTGCTTTTTTCAGCAGTTCTTCTGGAGTTATGTGCGTTTTTGTGAAGACGCCTAATCTGTCTTTGATGTATTGGAAGGTTTTAAATCCGAAAGTGTTTAAAAGGGCTTCGTGGCATCCGCCGTTGCACCTGTCAAGGGGCGTGTGGAGAATGAATGTGGGTATTTCGGGAACGGTGAGGGGTTTGTGATGGAGAATGAGGACGGAGCAACCTATAAGATTAGAGGGCAGGTCAACGGCGACGGCAACAGAATCTATCTTTTTGGGCGGTGAGTTCAACCAGCCATAGAAGTCACCTTCCATTATGAACGATTTTGGTGCGAGCGTTTCTACGATTTCTTCAAACTCTTTCAAGGATAAACTCAAGGTTTCCCACCTCTTTTTCTATGATTTCGTCAAGGTCTTCGCTTTTTACTTTGCCCTTTGGGGCTGAAACGGACAGGATAGGATTGTTGAGGGCGTTCAGGAAAGAGTCTGGAGATGAGAATTCAAAGAGCAGGGATTCAAAGAAGGAAAGCTGTGGAACTGCGTAGAGGATGGGGAGTTCTTTTTCTGCTCTATCTGCGGCATTTCTTGAGATTTTGACGGTGAGGGTCATCGTTCCGCTTGTGTTGAAGTTGCGGTTTTTGAGTTTGAGGAGGTAGTGGGGGGATTTTTCGGTTTTTAGTTTTCTGTCTGCCGACGGTTCTTCGCTCACTGTGATTTTAGCCGTGAATTTGCCTGCTTTTTCTTTTTCCACTTTTACGCCGCCGTAACCTGTAAGGTCTATGATAAGGTCAAATTTGTCTGTTTCAGGCTGTTTTGCTTTTGAGATAGTAGAGCATAACTGGAGAACGTCGTGGTTGATGTCGTAGATGTAGATTTCTTGAAAGTTATCTTTGAGCAGTTTTGGCAGGAATGCGCCCCACAGGTAGCCGCCGATTATTAAAAGTGAATTTCCTTTAAAGGTTTTTAAGAGTTTTGCTTTTTTTTCTGCTATTTTTCGTATCAGGTCTAAGAATGTAGCGTTTGAGTAGATTGTTTCTGTTTTTTCGGTTATGCCTTTCCCGGTTCTTTTCATTCCTAACCGCTGGAAAAGTGCTGATACGTTGGCTATTAAGGCTTGTTCTAAGGGGAGCTTGTGAATGTGGGAGGGAGGGGACGTTACGGCTGAAACTATTGCGCCGCTTTTGTGAATCAGGACTGTCAGGGCGCCGCTTCCTGGAGCGCCAAGCCTTCCGCGGGCTAACAGGAAGTCGCAGTCTGAAATGAAACTACCGGCAGTTGCTTTTGAGAGAGCTGGAATGGGAGTCAGGTCAAAACAGTTTGTTGGAATAGTTATTTGTTGGACACTCTTTATTCCAAAGCTTTGAGCGACTTTTTTGGCTATCAGGAATTTTTTGTAGTTGTTCGTTGCTATACCTAACATTCCCTTTTTGAGCAGCTCTACGATTTTTTCTGTTTCTTCAGGTTTGTCACCTTTTCGGTTGCCCGTTAGGGATTCAAGGTAAGCGTTTTTAAAGTTTAGCATCGGCTTCTCGCGTTTTAACGTTTGTTTTGATGTTGGCGGAGGAGAGGAGGGGGAGGATTTTTTCTAATATTCCTGCTTCCGGTTTTGCCACTCCTTTCACTATGAAAGGATAGTTTTCAGGGATAACGGTGGCAATATTTGTAGCGCCTGCCTTGATGACTTCTATCAAATTGTTGTAGTCAATAGTGGGAAATGGAATAGTGATTCGTTTAGGGTTAATTTCATTTTTTACTTTTTTAATGAGGTTGATTAGCGTTGGTATAGGAGGAGGTTGTTTGTTCTCAAGAGGTGTTCCTCTGTAAGGCTGGAATCTCATGATAGGTATCTCTTCTGCTTCTATTTCTTTCAGGAGCTTTATATGTGCTTCTCTGTCTTTTTCCGTTTCACCTATACCTAATAGAATCCCAGAAGAGAGTTCTATCCCTTCTTCTTTAATCCAGAAGCACACTTTTAAGCGTTGTTCAAAAGAGTCTGATGGCTTTAGTTTTTGAAATAGCTCTCTATTTGTAGTTTCTAAGTTGCAGCAGATGGTATCTGCGCCGGCCGACTTTAACGTTTTTATTTTCTGTTTATCTAAGTCTCCGCCTACGTTGATTAAAACTTTCAGGTTAGTGTGTTCTTTTACCGTTTCTAAAGCTCTGAGAATTAATGAAAAATTCCCATAACCTGCAGATAGACTAACTCTCTTTATTCCACTTTTTTCAATGGATATGGCGGCTTTTTTTACATCTTCAGATAGTCGTGAAAAGTTCTGGAAGTAACCTTCCGGCGAAGTGCCTGCTGCGAATCCACAGAAGTGACACTTCACCGGCAGAGAACAGTAGTTGCTAACGTGTATGGTAGAGGTTATCTCTACCAGCATCAGGAACCTAAGACGGAAATAATCCTTTCTATAGCATCTTCTACTTCAATGTTGAGAAGACCTATGTTTGCATCCGATTTTACAACGCACACCAGTATTGCCCTTCTACCTGCTTTCTTGGATAAAATGTTTTCGTTGCTACACCTTACCAGTGCATCGTGAAAATCCCCTGCTTCCACCAACTTCGCAAGCCTTTCCGACGTTCCCACTACAGCTGCTGCCATAGCTGCTAACTTCTGGTCGTTGAGGGAGCTTTTGAGAACAGTGGAAACTACAACCTGACCGTCAGGAGTGGCTATTAAAGCGCCAAACAGGTCGGAACCTAAAGAATCTGCAAGGTCGGAAAGAATGCTCTCTAATTGCTCCTTTTTGCTTGCCATATTTCATCCTCCCTATTAGCTTTCTTCTCTCTGAGATACGTCACTATAAAACTTCTTCCAGGTTTCTCTTAATATACCTTTCAAAACGTCATCGCCAACCAATTCTTCCATGTAGTTAAGCAACATCGGTGATGGAGCTGAAGGATGGCACGGCTCTGAAGGTGTAAAGGTTTCTGCCTCTTTCAAGAGTTCCGGTGCAATTTCTGGAAGCTTTTCTAATATTTCGGAAGCGCTGAGCGTGGTCTTCTGTATGTTTTCGTCTAAAACCATGGACTTGAGAGAATCCTTCATGGCGTCAATATTTAGAAGTTTTATTAAGCCGCCTAATCCGTATTTTGCTACAAGGCTGGCAACTACCTGCAAAGATTGAACTATTTGAAACTCTGTCATTGAACGTCTCGTTTTGAGAACATCCCTTGCGACTCTGTAGTATTCTATTGCGCCGGCAAAGGCTATTGCAGTTGTCACAATTCCCATATCCCCCACAGGGGAAACCAATTCAGCTGGCAGTAGATAAGTTTTCTTGCCGGCATCTTCTGCTAACTTTTTGAGTCTTTCTATCTGTTCTTCAGAAACTATCGGTCTTTTGAGTAGTTCGTTCGTTGCTATTAAGTAGTGCTTGTGCTGAGGTGTCCCCGGTATTGCAGCAGGGTGCATGGTTGAGAAGCCAACGTCTTCTCTTCCTTCCATTAAAACGGCATTCTGAAGGTAAGAGTTGAGTACCAGTATGGACATTGTGCAGGTTGTGCATATAACGCCGTTTTCTGCTAAATGAGGCAGAATCGTCTCGGCTACTTTGAACGTGATACCAGCTCTGAAAGGTGTAAACAGGATGGCTACGTCTGCACCTTCTGCTGCGTCAACGTCGTCACCGGTTAGTTTAACACCTGCATCTTCTAACTTTTTAATGACTTCAGCTGGAACTTTGTCAAGGTTAGGGTCTGCTAAAACCGTGTCGTATCCAGCTTTTGCAAATTCTAACGCCATTGCTGAACCGCCGTAGGGAGGTTCTCCTCCCAACCTTTCGGGGACGTTCAATTTGTTAAGATAGTAGTTAAGGCTTCCGAATCCGAATACGGCGACTTTCATAGTTTCTCTCCCGGAGTTAGTTGAGTTTCATTAGAAGCTGATTTAAGTATATCATTTTTAATAACAATTTAGAGATTCCTATAATAGGTGGGATAATAGTAAGTGCGAAATGAAGTAGAAAGGAAATTTATAGAGGAGTCAACTATCAGAAATTAAACACGGAGCCTGAGCAGGATGCTGAAAGCACTGACCCTTAGAAAGCATAGCGAACAGGACACGAATAAGCTT
>NZ_FXUB01000006.1 GCF_900182835.1 Desulfurobacterium pacificum | reverse complement strand
CTCAAGAGGCTTTAGAGCCTATGATACATGGAGTCCTTGTCCCTCTTTCGCTTTTTGTAGTTTTAACTCTAATATAAACTAATTTTTTGCAGGAGAAAATAATGGTTTTATGGGGAAAAAACGCCCTTGAGGAAGCGCTAAAATCAAATAAAAGAATTGAAAAAGTCTATTTGCAATTCGGAAAATACTTCCCTCCAGAATTTATAGAAACCCTGAAAAAGCAAAAAATCAAAATTCAATGGGCAAAAAAAGAAGAGTTAAAGAAGAAAGCAGGAACTTCAAAACATCAAGGTATCGTAATACTTTTATCTCCAGTAGAAATTTGCAAACCAGAAGCTCTCATAAACAAAACCATTCAAAAGAAATCCTTCTTCGTAATTTTAGATAGAGTAACAGAGCCCCAGAACTTAGGAGCAATTGCCAGAACAACCGAATTCTTTGGAGGAACAGGTATTCTACTACCGGAAAAAGAAAGCGCTCCTATAAACGAAACAGCCATAAAAGCCTCTTCTGGCGCGCTGCTTCATCTCACCATTTCAAGGTACTCCAACCTTGTAGAAGCTGTAAAAATTTTCAAAGATAAAGGAGGAACTATAGTTTCATTAGAAACAGGAGGAGAAAACATATCAAAAGCAAAGGTCTACCCTCCATTTGCGCTAATAGTGGGTTCTGAAGGGAAAGGTATAAGTGAAGAACTCCTCAAAATAAGCAACAAAATAGTATCTATACCAGGTAAAGGTAAAACTCCTTCTTTAAACGTTTCAGTAGCAACAGGAATAGCAGTCTGGGAATTGCTTAGGAAGACAGAATCTCTTTAGCAACCTTTTTACCAAGTTCAACAGCCGGTTGACCGTAAGGATTTACTCCCAACAATTCTGCCATTTTCACAGTAGCTACCATATAAGTCATAAATAGATACCCAAGTTCAAACTCTTCCAACCTTTTCAAAGTGAAAACAACTACAGGTCTTCCTTTCATGATAAGAGATTGAAGCGTCCCCTCAAACTCTGCTTTAATAACCTCAGAAATCCTCTTATTAGAGAGATACTCCAGAATTTCCACGTTTTCAGGAAGCCTGTAATCTGCAGGGAACCTCTCTACCATAAAGAACTGATACAACTTATCATCAGGTCCATCAATAAAAAGCTGCAAGATAGAATGCTGAGAAGACGTCCCTACAGCCTTAACAGGAGTTTGCCCTTTTCCATTTTTCCCCAAAGATTCAGCCCACAACTGGCTATACCACTCCGTAAACTCTCTCAAGTAAGAAGTATAAGGCATTAAAACAGAATTTTTTCTACCAACCATATAATTCTCATATTTCCAGACAGCTAAATTTAAAGCTGTCTTAATCTCCTTGAGAGATAACTCACCACCCTTCAATAAAACTTCACAGTCAAAACCTGCATAAAAGCAAGGAATTACCGAAATCGCCGTAAAAACCGAAAATCTCCCACCAATTTCAGATGGAACAGGAACAAACTTTGTATTGAATTTTCGTGAAAGCTCTTCAAATGAATTACCTTTATCTCCCACAAAAATTACTCTATCCTTTAAAGGAAGGTTCCTTGACCTTAATTCTCGCAGTATAACGTTAAGAACAGTTACAGTTTCTAACGTCTTCCCCGACTTACTCGCAAAGAAAAAACAAGTATTTTCCCAATCAAGAGTTCTAAGCGTCTCAGATATAAGTAAAGGGTCCACGTTATCTATAAAAAGGAGCTTTCTCGTAGCTTTATATCTCAAAGCCTCATACACCGTTTTTGTCCCTAAAGAAGAACCGCCTATCCCAACAATCACCATTGTTTCAAATCTACTTCTCATATCTTCAGAAACGTCTTTCCACTCTTCTAAATCTTCCCATGGCAAATGAGAAAAAGGCATATCTGTTTTGGGTTTCTCCACATCCTTTAACTTCCAGTTAAAGAATTCAACTCTCACTTTCTAATTCCCTCTCTATCTGACTAACAATTCTCAAAACATCCACTAACGCATCAGGATTAACAGATATACTATCTATCCTTTTTTCTATTAGAAACCTTAAAAATTCAGGATAATCAGAAGGCGCCTGTCCACATATACCTACCTTTCTTCCGTAATTTTTTCCGTTCTCAATAGCTTTCTCCACCATCCACTTAACAGCCTCATTTCTTTCATCGTATATATGTGCCACCAAAGATGAGTCCCTATCAACGCCCAAAGTAAGCTGTGTTAAATCGTTTGAACCTATAGAAAATCCATCAAAAACCTCCGCAAACTCCTTTCCTAAAATAACGTTAGAAGGAATTTCACACATCACGTAAACTTCAAGTCCCTCTTTCCCTCTTTCTAAACCAAACTCTTTCATAACCTCAAGAACCTTTTTACCCTCTTCAGGTGTCCTGCAGAACGGAACCATAACTATCAGGTTATCAAGCCCCATCTCTTCCCTAACCTTCTTAACAGCAAGACACTCAAGTCCAAAAGCTTCCTTAAACTTATCAGAATAGTATCTTGACGCTCCCCTCCAGCCTAACATCGGATTTTCTTCAGCAGGTTCAAAAATACTTCCTCCTAAAAGGTGAGCATACTCGTTTGATTTAAAATCTGAGAACCTCAAAATTACAGGCTTTGGATAAAAAGCTGCAGCTATCCTTGCAATACCGTAAGCTAACTTATCAACGTAGAAAGATTTTTTATCTTCATAACCAACTGTTATCTCCTCAATCTGTTCCTTCAACTCAACGCTCAAATCGTCAAAGTTTATGAGGGCAAGCGGATGAATACCTATGTAGTTGTTAATAATAAATTCTTCTCTAGCAAGCCCTACACCAGCAGAAGGCAAAAATGAAAGCTCAAAAGCCCTATCAGGAGAAGCTACATTAAGCATAATAGGGGTCTTCGTAGAAGGTAATTCCGAAACGTCCACCTCCTCCACAGAATAATCTACCTTACCTTCATAAATGTAACCTGTAGAACCCTCACAGCACGACACAGTTACTTCATCACCATCGTTCAAAATTTCAGTAGCGTTTCCGGTGCCTACAACAGCAGGAACCCCTAACTCCCTCGCCACAATAGCAGCGTGACAGGTTCTCCCTCCCCTGTTAGTCACAATGGCAGACGCTTTTCTCATCAACGGTTCCCAGTCAGGGTCTGTAATATCTGCCACCAAAACATCACCTTCTTCAAACTTTTCAGCTTCTTCAAGAGACTTCAAAACTTTTACTTTCCCGTAAGCAACCTTCTTTCCTACAGCAATACCCTTCAGTAAAACCCTTTTTTCTTTCTCGCTTTCAGGAAGCGTAAGTTTATATATCTCTAACCTGTAAGATTTCTTACTCCCATGAACAGTCTCAGGTCTTGCCTGAACAACGTAAAGCTCTCCCGTTTCACCATCCTTTGCCCATTCAACATCCATCGGTTTGGAATAGTAACGCTCTATCTCCATTACCCACCTTGCCAGAGTCAAAACTTCATCATCACTTAAAGAAAACCTATTCCTGTCTCTTTCATCCACCTTAGCTTCAACAACCCCTACGCCAGATTCATCGTAAATCAGCTTCTTGTCCTTAATTCCCAACTTCTTATCTATTATTGCCCTAAATCCTTTCTCCAGAGTAGGCTTAAAAACAAACCACTCATCTGGAACAACAACTCCTTTCACCACATACTCACCCAATCCATAAGAACCCGTTATGAGAACAACGTTCCTGAATCCCGTTTCTGTATCAAGAGAAAAAGCCACACCAGAAGACGCGAGGTCTGACCTCACCATCTTTTGAACGCCAACAGCAAGGGCAATCCTGAAATGGTCAAAGCCAAATTTCTCTCTATAAGAGAGAGCCCTTTCAGTAAAAAGAGAAGCAAAACACTTTCTAATAGAATCAAGAACCTTACAGGTTCCTCTAACGTTCAAATACGTTTCCTGCTGACCGGCAAAAGATGCATTAGGCAAATCCTCTGCCGTAGCCGAAGAGCGAACAGCCACATCAACGTTCTCAACGCCATATCTCTGAGATAACTCTTGATAGGCTTCTATAACCTGAGCCTTCAAGTCTTCAGGAAACCTTCCGCTCCTTATCAAATTCCTTATTTCTCTGCTACCTTCCTCTAATTCTTTAACGTTAGAAACATCTATTCTCTCCAAAATATCCCTTATCTTCTTATCAAGTCTGTTATAGCTAATAAAGTACCTGTAAGCCTCAGCAGTTACGACAAAACCATAAGGAATTTTAATCCCTTTAGGCGACAGTTTTCTTATCATTTCGCCTAAAGAAGCGTTCTTTCCCCCAACAATCGGAATATCCTCAATTCCAACTTCATCAAGCCATAAAACCAACTTTTCCATTATCCCTCTTTTAACCATTTAGCAGCATCTTTGGCATGGTAAGTAAGTATAAGGTCAGCACCAGCCCTCTTCATTGAAAGAAGCGTTTCAAGCACAACCTTCCTCTCATCAATCCAGCCCTTCATTGCCGCTGCTTTTACCATAGAGTACTCACCACTAACGTTATAGGCAGCTACAGGATATTTAAAGGTTTCCTTTACCCTTCTGATAATATCCATATAGGAAAGCGCAGGTTTTACCATAACGATATCTGCACCTTCTTGAATATCAAGAGCAACTTCCCTTAAAGCTTCATCGCTGTTAGCCGGATCCATCTGATAGGAACGTCTATCACCAAAAGCCGGTGTAGATTCAGCAGCATCTCTAAAAGGACCGTAATAGGCAGAAGCGTACTTCGCAGCGTAAGACATAATTGGTATGTCCGTAAAACCAGCCTCATCAAGCCCTTCTCTTATCGCTTTAATCATACCGTCCATCATACCTGAAGGTGCAACCATATCAACACCTGCTTTAGCGTGAGAAACCACCTGTTTCTTTAAAAGCTCAAGAGTCTTGTCGTTATCTACATCACAATAATCACCTTCACACTTCAAGTAACCGCAATGCCCGTGAGAGGTATACTCACAGAAACAAACATCTGTAATAACGTAAATATCTGGAACCTCCTTTTTTATAGCCCTTACCGCCCTCTGAATAATTCCGTTATCAGAAAAAGAATCGGAACCCAACTCATCCTTGTAAGCAGGAATACCGAAAAGAATTACTGCAGGAATACCCAACTCTTTAACTTCAGCAACTTCCTCTACCACTCTATCAATGGAATAACGAAACTGCCCCGGCATAGAAGGTATTTCTTCCTTAACTCCTTCACCCTCAACGATAAAAAGCGGATATATAAAATCATCAACCGTTAAAACTGTTTCTCTAACCATTCTTCTTATATTCTCGTTCTTTCTCAACCTCCTCAATCTCAGCTCTGGAAATCTACCCGTAAGCATTTGAAACCTCCTCCAGTATAAGTTTAACGATGCCGTTTAAAGTATACTCTTCAGGCATCTTATAAACGCTAAAGCCTGCTTTTCTCACAGCGTCAGCCGTAACGTGACCTATAGGTATAACTTTAGCTTCTTTTAATACCCTTTTTGCCAACTCCTTCCCCAAAGATAAAAAAGCTTTAAAGTTTGAAGGACTGGTAAAAGAAACAAAATCAAAACCTTTTTTCAGCTCTTTCTCTAAAACACCAGCGACTTCCTCATTAACCACCGTCCTGTAAACAACTACCTCTTCAACTTCTGCTCCTCTTTCCCTCAAAAACTGAACAAAAACCTTCCTTCCCTTCTCAGGTCTTACCACCAAAAACCTCTTCCCTTCTAAATCTGCCTGCTTAAAAAGCTCTACTAACCCCTCTCCGCTAAAGTTATGGGGAATAACAGGATTAAACCCTAACCCCTGCAAGGCTTTAGCAGTAGATTTACCAACCGCCACCACCGTTACATCTTTCAAAGTATCCGGTAAAACATCAGAAAAGAAATGGCGAACTCCATTCTTACTGGAAAAAACAGCATAATCCCACAAATCGTTTTTCAAAGAAAAAGGAACTCTTTCTGTTTTTATCAGCGAAAAATCCACCCCCTCCACACCCACATTATGCAAATCTCTCTTATGCTCCTCACTCAAAACCGAAGAGACAAAAAATCTCACTGACATTTCATCAACTCATCCAATATTCTCTTTCCACCAGCCGAAAGAAGTCTGTTCGCAACCTCTTTTCCTATCCTCTCTGCTTCTTCCACACTATTACATTCAAAGACACCTTCTTCCCTATGGTAAAACTCGCCGTTGAGGTCAGAAATAAAAGCCCTGACGTGAACCTTCCCGTCATTAACAACAGCATAACACCCTAACGGAACCTGACATCCTCCCTCAACAGTAGCTAAAAACGCCCTCTCAAGATGAGCCGCTATTTCAGAATCCTCCGAATTTATCGCTTCCCTCACTATCCTGATTATCTCATCATCACCTTCTCTTCCTTCAATCCCCAGTATCCCCTGAGAAACGGAAGGAATCATAATCTGCGGCGAAATAATTTCATCAATTTCATCTTCCCAGCCTAATCTCTTTACACCTGCTGCCGCCAATATAATTGCATCGTATTGACCTTCCTTTAACTTCCTGATTCTCGTATCAACGTTACCTCTTAAATCTCTTATCTCAAGGTCAGGTCTAACTATCCTTAACTGTGCCTTCCTCCTTAAAGAACTAGTTCCGATAACGGCACCTTCTGGCAGTGTAGATAGAGTATACTTCCCGCAAGAAAGTAGCGCATCCCTCGGGTCTTCTCTATCAGAAAAAGCTATCAACGCAAGCCCTTCAGGAAGCCTTGATGGAACGTCCTTCAAACTATGAACAGCTATATCAACCTCACCGCGCAACATCGCATCTTCTATCTCTTTCGTAAATAGCCCTTTATCACCTATTTTTGCCAAAGGAACGTCAAGTATCTTATCCCCTTTAGTAACAATCTTTACAAGCTCAACTTCAACGTCAGGAAACTTTTCCTCTATCTTCATCTTTACCCACTCAGACTGCCACAAAGCCAACTTACTCTTACGGGTTCCAATCCTGATTTTCATACGCACTCTCCCTATCTTTATTCTTTTCCAAGACCAAAAATCTCTCTGAATACCTGAACAACGTTATGACGGGCTTCTTCCTCAACAGCCTTTCTTTTAACGTTGGTAATAGGCTGGTGAAGCAACTTGTTTATGATTATTCGCGTTATATTATCAATTTCCTGCTCCTGCTCAGGAGTAAGCTTTAATTTAGGTAAACGTTTCCTTAACTCCTCTTTCCTTATCTCTTCAGCCTTTTGCTTCAACTCCGCTATAAGAGGAGCAACCTCTAACTCCCTCAACCACTTAACAAATCTCTCAACGTAAGATTCTATTATCTCCTTAGCCGTTTCAGCCTCCCTTAACCTTTCCTTTATATTGGCTTCCACAACCTGCTGTAAATCGTCAATATCGTAAACGTAAAGCCCATCCACATCGTTAAGGGCAGGGTCAATATCTCTCGGAACAGCTATGTCAATAAGGAACATCGGTCTTCCACCTCTTCTCTCCACAGCAGGAACAACGTTTTCCGGAGTAAGAACGTATCCCGGAGCGCCCGTAGAACTTATCACTATATCAGCCATCAAAAGAACCTCTTGCAGCTTATCAAGAGGAAAGGCTTTCCCTCCAAACTCCTCAGCCAATTTTTCAGCTCTCTCAAAAGTCCTATTAACAACAAAAACTTCTGAAGCACCGTTAGAAACTAAGTGCTTTACTGCTAATTCCGCCATTTCACCTGCACCAATAATGGCGACCTTTTTACCGTTGAGATTACCGAATATCTTTTTTGCAAGCTCAACAGCAGCAAAACTTATAGAAACAGCATTTTTTGAAATTCCCGTTTCTGTTCTTACTCTTTTAGAAACCTTTAGAGCAGTTTCACAGAACCTGCACATAACTGTTCCTATAGTTCCACAATCCTTAGCTAACTGAAAGGCATCCTTAAACTGACCGACTATCTGAGGTTCTCCCACAACCATAGAATCAAGGCTTGCAGCAACGTAAAAACCGTGTCTTATAGCTTCACAATCTTCTTTTTTGTAGAAGAAGGAATTAATCTCTTCAACGCTACCGTTTTTCTCTGTTAATAGAAAATCAACAACATCTTTAAAAGGAGAAGAAGACCTCGTAACAAAGTAAATTTCCACCCTGTTACAGGTAGATAAAATCATGCACTCTTCTATGGACGGAAGAGAGTTCAACTTTAAAAGCTTTTCTTCCGTTTCCTCTCCCTTAAAAGCATACTTTTCCCTTATCTCTACAGGAGCTGTCTTATGGCTCAATCCCAAACAACAGAACTTCAACCCTTCCATCTCTACCCCTTAAAAGAGTGAACATCCTTAGAACTTAGGAAGTTCACTCCTATGAAATTCAAAAGAATAACAAAAGCCCCAAAAATTGACATATAACAAAGTCTTTTTCCTCTCCAGTTTCCGTAAAGGTACAGATGTATTACGCCCGCGTAGAAGAACCAGGTTATTAAAGTAGCAACCTGTTTTGGATGCCACATCCAGTATTTACCGAAAAGTTTTTCAGACCAAACTGCACCTGCAAACATGGAAACGGTTATAAACATAAAGCCAACCGTAAGAGAGTGATATATAACCGATTCTAAAAGAGTTAACGAAGGAAGCTTCTGGAAAAACACAGAAAACTTCTTCTTTTTCAAGTGATTCTCAGAAATCAAATATACAACTGCCATAAGAGCAGAAAAGATAAAGGCACTATACCCTAAAAAAGCTGTAACTATATGCACCAATCCAACACTTCCAACAGGAAACGAGTCCTTAGGTACTCCCGAAACAAAAGAAGCTACTATTAAAGAAACAGCAGACCAAGGAACTAAAAAAGCACCCGACAAAGAAAGTTTGTGTTTCGTAGAAAAGTACAAGAACACAGAAATTATGCTGATACCAAGCAGAAGAAACGCACCTTTAGGAGTAAAAAGAGATTCTGTCCCCTCAGAAGCAACTAACAAAATACAGGACAGTAAATTGGTAAGAAATCCTACTCTTGCGCTATAAAGACCAATACTAACTAACTTCTCCTTTCTTAGAACCAAAAAGAGAAGGTAGTGCAGCGCAGAAACCGTATAGAGAACAGCTGTTGTATATACAAAAACGTTCACATCCATGCCAGGAATTATAACACGAACTAACATAATATTGTTTCAAAATAAAAAAGCGGGGAACTTAAGTTCCCCGCTCAGTTACACAGCATTCAAAATAATTAGGGATTCATAGCATTAATAGCAATGCAGTCTTCCTCTGAAGAAATAGCTTTATAGAGATACATATTGGTATCATTATCGGTTTGCTCTAAAGCCACATAAGCATCATCCAACTTTGTATCTAAAACTATTATATCTACATCACTCGTTTGATTCTCAACCTCAATTTTATTACCGTCTATAACGTAATTACCTAAAACTTCAATGCCATTTATCGTAGGATAAAGAATCTCGCCATCCTTCAATTCAAAGCAATATTCAGGAGATAAAACTCCATCTCCATTAGTAGAAGTATACCCCACGTAATACTTTCCTTCTAACTCAGAAGCATCCAGCGTTGAATTATTTAAAGGATCATAATCCGTGAAGCAAATTATTCCATCATCCGGACTATCAATGCATAAAGCATTATCCGTAACACCAATAATTTTATCTACAGTTCCGTTAGACTCTGTAAGGAATACACCCGTATCATTGTATGAAAGCGTAGCATTATAATCATCGTCAGGATTAGTACAGTTACTTAATTGAATTCCCGTGCCATTATAAGTTAACGTACAATTTTCAACAGAAGTAGCGTTCTCTAAGAAATAAATTGGCGTTCCATTATGTGACTCTAAAAATCTCTCTACATCTTCAAGAGAAACTTCAGGAGCAATGGGTTTCATAGCATCAGTTACTTCAATTATAGTCCCATTTACCTCAATTCTATCATCAAGAAGATAATGATAGGTCATATAACTGTTAGTCGCATTCACAGAATCCACATAAGTAACATCTTCATAATCATTCTTATTAACCAAAATAACCTCTCCATCAGGACTAAAGCTAACAAAATATTCACCATCATCCGTAGAGTTAGAACAGTTGGTAAGCTCAAACACATTATCATCCTTCTTAATCAAATCGCAAGTTTCTACCCAATTATCGGTTCCGTTTGTTTCTGCAAAAGTTATCTGTTTACCGTTAAACATTTTAATCAAATTCAAAACATTGCTAAATTTATCAAGCGCTGCAGCGCTTAAAGTTTCGTTAGAGAAATCAACTTTGGCTGTCCCATTAATCCAACTACCAGTATCGTTTTCACAGGAGTAGAAGAATTCTCCTTTTTCTAAATCAACCGCCGTTATCTTACACGTAGCACCATCTTCATCCGTTACATAAACAGTTCCATTATCCTCATAAATCCTTTCAAATGTATCATCTGTATTATTAGAATTCCCACAATTAACGAACATAAATCTTGTCACATCAAATGGATCAGCCACTACAGTGCAAGTATCGTTATCCTCTGAATCAGAAAAAGAAACTTCTTTACCATTCGCTTTCGCCATTAAAATAGCTAATTCCTGAAGAAGAGATTCCTCCACTTCAGGAGAATATAAAGAAAAACACTCCGTAGAATTTTCTTCTTTATCGTAATAACAGATAGCATTTGCTACTGAAGAATAACTTAAAGGATATTCCTTTCCATCTTTATTAACAGCAACAACCTGTTTCTGTACTTCATCAAGCCTAATATGATACTCTCCACTTTTATCGCAATCTGAAAGTTTCACAACAAAATCATCAGGATTCGGCTCTACTTTAACGTTACAAATAGCACCGTCATCAAACTTAACTTTCCTTCCATCCATATAGGAAAGCATATTTTCTATTTGCCACATATTCTGATATAAATTAAACATATCGGTATAGTCCACCGTTTGATTGTCCACTTTTACTACAGGAACACCGTTATCTACTGCTACTTCCACTTCATGGCCATCTACTTCTAAAGTAGCATTTTCACCACTCTCTAAGCTTTCTTTAATACAATCAACCAATGTACCATTATCAGTTGCACTGTTAACAATAACACTACCAACATTTGAAAGATCAATAACCTCTTCTGAACCAGTTGTATCGTTAGCCATAGCATGTATAACTGCTCCAACCGCCTGCGCAACGGTAGCATTTCCACCAGCAAGAGTTAACGGGTTAACAGAAACCGCCGTCGAGCTGGCATTTACCGTACCTAACGGTAAATCTCCAACTTTCAAAACAAGAGTCACAGGCAAAGAAGAAATAGGAAGTTTAAACGTTCCATCGGAAGCACTCTTTACACAAGTATCTGTACCGTTAATACAAACTTCAACACCTGCTACTTTACTTGCTTCTACAGTTCCAGTTAAGTAACTTGTTGAAGAAAGATTTTCACTACTACCACCTCCTCCACATCCAGCAAAAACAAAAGGCAGACATAACAAAGCCGTCGCTAATTTGATTTTGGCTCTCATTTGAACACCTCCCTCATTTTTATATAGTGTTAATTCTTTGCTAAAATCTAACATTGCTATATTGTTAAAATTATACTAACAATTATAAAACTTTTCTAGCAAATTTTTCAACTCTTCTAAAGGTATCTGTCCAGGCGCCACAGACTTACCTAAAAAGGTATAGGTCATAAGAGAACCAAAATGAAAACCAACCACTCTCGTCATCTTTCCTACAGCGCCCATAACCATGAAAACTTTAGGATAGTCAATTGAATTCATAACACAGCAAACTCTTGAGACGTCACTCAAAGAGTTACCGTAAAAGGCAAGTTTCACTATATCAGCTCCTGCTTCAACTGCTCTCCTGAAAATCCCCCCAATTTCCTCCGCAGGTGGAGTTTTCTCAAAATCGTGATAGGAAACAATAAGAACTTTCCCTTCCCTTTTAGCAAGCTCCCGCACATCCGAAAGAATAGAAGCCCTCAACTCTACATCCACTGCCCCGACAGAAGGATGCTTAACAAGTTTCTCAAACAGCTGCAAACGTTCTTCTTCTGAACAATTAAGTTTTCCTCCCTCCCATTCAGGACGTAAAGTCAACACTGAATAGAACCCATAGTCTCCAATCAAATCAAGAACTCTATTCAACCCCGATAAATCCACGCCCTTAGATATAACTAAATCTCCTCTCACCTCTATGAGATTTACTCCTAACCTTCTCGCATAATCCAACTTATCCTCTTCTCCACCATCAATAGAAAGAACAACAACCGGTTTCTTTCCCAATTCAACAGTTCCTATTCTTATCACTTTTCACTCCTGTGCCTGTAAGAGATAACTTCAACATCTTCAAGGACAACAAGCCCTTCTTCTATTATCTCATCTAACACCTTTAAAAATTCCTCTATTTTCTCTTCTCTATCTATTATCTCCACAACAATAGGCAAATCCTGAGATAATCTCCAGACAGTAAAAGTCTTCAGCTCAGAATGAGCACCTATACCTGCAGCTGCCTTGAAAACAGTAGCTCCAGCAAGCCCCTTATCCTTAACAAGCTTCAGTAAATATTCCCATAAAGGTTCTCCTTCATACCTATCTTCAGAACTTATAAAAATCCTCAACAGCTTCCTTTTCCCCGCTAATCCCCTCATCAGTATCTCCTCGTAACTCTCAAAACTTCTTCCGGCGTCGTTACTCCCTTAGCTATCTTTATTTTACCCACTTCTCTCAACGTCCTCATACCGTGTTTCATAGCCAATTTCCTAATCTCATCAGCATTTTTCCCTCTAACCACGGCATCCCTTATTTCAGGAACCATCTCCATAACTTCGTAAAGTGCCACTCTTCCTTTATAGCCTGTATAATCACACTTTTCACAACCTTTACCGCGATAAGTCTTCAAACCTAAAATCTCCTCATCGGAAAATCCCACCTCTTTCAACACCTCTTTAGGATAAGCAAACTCCTCTTTACAATAAGGACATATCCGTCTTGCTAACCTTTGCGCTATAACCAAAATGATAGAGGAAGAGACCAAAAAGTTTTCAATTCCCATATCCACAAGTCGGGTAACAGTACTCGGCGCATCATTAGTGTGCAAAGTAGAAAAAACAAGGTGTCCGGTCAAAGCTGCTTCAACAGCAATCTCTGCAGTTTCAGTATCTCTTATCTCACCAACCATTATAATATCGGGGTCCTGCCTCAAAAACGCCCTCAAAGCCCTGGCAAAAGTCAAACCTATTTCAGGCTTAACCTGAACCTGATTAATTCCGTAGAGATTATATTCTACAGGGTCTTCAACGGTCATTATGTTAACTTCTGGAGTATTAACAGTTAAAAGTGAGGAATAAAGAGTAGTTGTTTTACCCGAACCTGTAGGACCTGTAACAAGCACCATTCCGTACGGAGAAAAAATCGCCTTCTTCAACAACTCATATTCCCTATCCTCAAGTCCCAACTCTGACAAATCAAGTTTCAAACCGCCTTTATCCAATATCCTTAAAACCACTTTCTCGCCGTAAACCGTTGGAACAGTGGAAACCCTGAAGTCAATATCTCTACCCTTGAATCTCGCTCTCATTCTACCGTCTTGAGGAAGGCGCTTCTCAGCTATATCCATATTACTTAAAACCTTAAAACGGGCAATAACAGCATCCTTTATCTCCGGTTGATATCTGGCGACAACGTGAAGAACACCATCTATCCTGTACCTAACGCGAAGTTCTTTTTCAAACGGCTCTACGTGAATGTCTGAAGCCCCCCTCTTCAACGCTTCTATTATCATAGCGTTAACTAACTTTACAATAGGTGCCTGTGTGGCTAACTGCTTTAAATCATCAAGAGAAAGAACCTGTGATTTCGTGATAACTTCTTCTAACTCAGGAAGCTCTTCTTTTTTAGATTCTTGAAAAATCTCTTGAGTAATACGGGAAAAAAACTCTTCTTCCGCTTTCCCGTAAACTTCCTCTAACTTTTCTCTTATTCTGAAGTCAAGAGCAATAAAAGGTTGAATTCTATAGCCTGTACTAAACCTTATTCTCTCTCTAACTTGAACATCAGATGGGTCTCTCATAGCAACCTTTAACGTAGGACCAGAACGAGCAAAGGGAATGATTAAAGTCTTTTCTGCAGTATCTCTGGGGACTATCTTCACAAGCTCTTCTGGAATATTAACTTCTCTCAAATCAACGTAAGGAACGTCAAAAAATTCCGAAAGAACAGACAATAGTTGCTCTTCTGTTACCTTCCCAGATTCTACAAGAGCCTTTTGCCAATCCTTCTCTTTCTTAAAGAAATCCAACGGTACATTCAACTTTTTTGAGACAAACTCCCACAGTTTCCGCTCATCTAACTTCTGCATTCAGTACTCCTAACCTGCAGCTTCAGATAATTTATGTAGAAGGTCAGCAGGATTTTTAATAGGAAACTCTATCTTATCAACGAGAACCGTTGCAGGAACATCTTTTACCTTTATACCTGCAAGACGACTTGCCAACTCTTCTTTTTGAGATTCCTCAATAGGAAAATGCATACCTTTTATAGCAGTTAAAACTTCCACTGGCCACGCTATACCCAAAATCTTATTAACGAAGGTATCGCAAACAGCCATCACAAAAGGAACGTAATCGTTCCCTTTCTTAACCTCTTCATAAGCAAGTTTTGCAAGTCCACCGGCAGTATGAACCTTCACCTCTTTACTTTCAAGCTCCCCCTGAAGCTTCATAAGAACAAGCTGAGGGTCAGCAGAAAGCATATTTCTCACAGTTTGCTTAGTAATACCTATAAACTCTGCTATTTCATCTTCCGTTTTCATACCCTCTTCCTTTAAAACAACAGCATAAGCAGCCTCCATCAAACTCGGTATCCACGTAAGGTTCCTATACTCAAATAACTTTCTTGGTCCTCCTATTATTTCCAAAGCTTTCAAGAAAACTCTCAAAGCTAAAGTATCGTAATCTACCTCTTTAGGCTCAATCTGAATAACCATAACTCCCCTCCTCTTCAGCTGGTTTAATTTCAGTATAAAGAAAAAATCTAAAAAAGTGAAGAGCAAAGTTGACAAATGTTTAATTGTTAACTAAATTTAGAAATAACTCAGTTAGGAGGTGCTAACAATGGAAGTAATACCTAAAAGAAAGTTTCAGTGTCTTGACTGCGGACACGAGTTTGAAGAACCCTTTGGGAAACCAAGATGGATGGTCAAATGCCCCAAATGTGGAAGCGAAAACATAGTAAGAGCAGATGCTCCTGCAGGTGGTAGAGGCTGGGGAAGAGGTTTCTGCAGAGGTTGGGGAAGAGGCGGTTTCGGATGGCGCCGTGGATTCGGCGGTGGTAGAGGTCGCGGTTGGGGAAGGTGGTAAAACACCTTCCCTTTACTTCCTTTTCCTTAAAATAGCGTAAGGAGTAATCTCTACAGCTCTATCAAAAGAAATTTTTACCCTATAGTTTGGATGAACCTCTTCAATAAATTCAAGGTTATCTAACAAAGCTATTGATTCTACTTTAACTTTTTGAACCTTCACTCCTGGTTGAAAAACTTCCACTTCTTCACCTACAGAAAACCGGTTCTTCACATTCCAAAAGCTTCCATCGTAAACAGCCAAGAACTGATAATTCCTTATATAAGAACTTGACTCGTAATGCTGTTTTATCTCTTTTTTCTCAGGAACCAAAAATCCCAAAGTGTAAGGTCGGTGACTAACCTTTTTAAGCTCTTCCATTAAAAAAGGAACACTTCTTTTAAACTCCTCAGGTGATTTAAACAAAAGGTCAACTGCCTTTCTGTAAACGCTTGTAACAACGGCAACGTAGTAAGCGCTCTTTACTCTACCTTCTATCTTAAAAGAATCAACACCTGCCTTTACAAGTTCTGGCAGAACAGGAAGAGCGCACAAATCTTTTGAGTTAAATATGTAAGTTCCTTTACTATCCTCCTCTATCTCGTAAAACTCGCCAGGTCTTTTCTCTTCAACAACGTAATACTTCCACCTGCAGCTTTGAGAACAAGCTCCCTTATTACTTGCCCTATAAGTAAGGTAATCCGACAAAAGACACCTCCCTGAATAAGCCATGCACATAGCACCGTGAACAAAAACTTCCAACTCAACATCAGGAACTCTTTCTTTAATCTCTGCAATCTCTGGAATTGATAGTTCTCGCGCCAAAACAACCCTTTTGACACCTAAAGCTTTGAAAATCTCCACCGCTTTATAATTAGTAACGTTTGCTTGAGTACTAACGTGAATATCTACCTCTGGAGCAACCTCCTTTACAAGAGAAAGAATGCCTAAATCTGAGACGATAAAACTGTCAGGCTTTAAAGAAGCAACTTCCTTAACGTAAGCTTTTAATTCATCAAAATCCCTATTCTTGGCAAACGCGTTAAGGGTAACGTAAACTTTCTTTCTCCTTGAGTGAGCGTACTCAATACCTTCTGCCATCTCTTCAACAGAAAAATTCCCGGCTCTCTCTCTCAGGTTAAAAATCCTCCCCCCCAAATACACTGCATCCGCTCCATATTCAACCGCAAACCTTAGCTTTTCAAGATTACCTGCCGGTGAAAGAACTTCCGGTTTTTTCAATTCTCAACTCCCATAAAATTTATTCAGCTATAATTTATCCCCACTACTCAATTCAGGAAGAGAAAATGAAAAACTTTCCATGGTGGATTTTTAAATACGTAAAAGAACTTAAACTCTTAGTTGTTGTAAGCTTAATAACTTTAGTGCTAAACGCAGGATTAACGTCCTTTTTAGCCTACTTCGTGAAAACCATAGTAAATAACGTCTTCGTAACAAAAAACGAACATATGATAAAGATAATACCGCTAATACTCATAGGTTTAGTTTTAGCAAAAGGAATCATATTTTTTATCAATTACTACTCAATGGCTTACATAGGTCAGAGAGTAATCGTCAGCCTACGGGAAGAACTTTACGAGAAAGTACTAACTCTGCCTTTAGAAATTTTTTCTAAGGAACCCCCATCCAATTTCATCTCAAAGATTATTAACGACACCAACCTCCTGCAGGACTTCTCTTCAAGGCAGATAGCAACCTTCTTGAGAAACTTACTAACAGCTTTAGGACTTATCGCCGTAATCTTTTATCAGGATTGGAAATTAGCAACAATAGGCTTAATAGGACTTCCACTAATAGGTTACATAATATCTCTCTTAGGAAAGAAAATCCGCAAATACACCAACCAGATGCAGGAAAAGTTAGCAAAACTTACAGGTCATCTCTTTGAAGGAGTTAAAAACTTAAGAGAAATCAAACTCTTAGGAGCTGAAGAACGTTTTATAAAAATCTTCACAAAGGAAAACTGGAACTACTTTAGAAAATTCATGAAAATCAAAAAAGTGGAAGGTATCTACCCTCCCATAGTTGAACTTACAGGCGCTGTAATAGTTGGATTTTTAATTTATTACGGCGGAATGAAAATAGTAAGAGGAGAACTTTCTCCAGGCGCTTTCTTTTCCTTTATCATAGCCTTAATAATGGCTTACGAACCTATAAGAAAATTAGGACAGAACTACAACAAAATACAGCAATCAATTGCAGTAGCAGAAAGGATAAAAACAATTTTAGATTTACCCGACGAATATAAGTTAAAAGATGGAGAGAAAGTTATTAACAACGTATCGGAAATTTGCTTCAATAACGTTAACTTCCGTTATCCTGAAACTGAAAGTTACGTCCTTAAAAATATCTCTCTAACGTTTAAAAAAGGGAAAAAATACGCTATTGTTGGTAGAACGGGAAGTGGAAAATCCACCCTCATCAACCTCATCCCCCGCTTCTACGACCCTACATCAGGAACAATCACCATTAACGGCATAAATGCAAAAGAACTAAAACTTAAACCCTACAGAAAACTGATAGGACTTGTAAGTCAGGACATCGTTATATTCAACGGAACGATATTGGAAAACATCTCAATAAGCAAACCTAACGCTTCCTTAGAAGAAATAATAGAAGCAGCAAAAATAGCCAACATTCACGATTTTATAGAAACCCTTCCGGATAAATATTATACCGTCTTAGGAGAAGAGGGTATCTCACTATCTGGCGGACAAAAGCAGAGAATAGCAATAGCAAGAGCAATCCTTAAAAATCCAGATGTCCTCATATTGGATGAAGCAACCAGCGCCTTAGACTCAGAAACTGAAAAAGCGATACAGAAAGCTATTGATGCAAAGTTCAAAGAAAAAATCATAATAGCCGTAGCCCACAGACTATCAACAGTGTTAGACAGCAACACAATAATATTCATGAAAAACGGCGAAGTAGTAGGATATGGAACGCATGAAGAGTTATACAAAAGCCTTGCAGATTACAAAAACTTATGTGATATCCAATTCAAAGTCTATGAAAACTGAAGAGCTTTTTCTTTTAACTTCTCATAAAACTTTCTTGCCTTTTCCTGAGCTATCTGCCTACCCCTGTTGATTATGTCTACTTTTTCCTCTAAAACGTTAACAACTCTGTAATCAAGTTCTCTATTCTCTGCCATTTTTTTCAGAATATTCAAAACCTCCCTAACGGTCATTCCTTTTTTGTAAGGTCTCTCCTCGGTAAGAGCAGTAAAAACGTCTGCAACAGCTAATATCCTTGAACCCATAGGAATCTGATTCGCCCTCAACTTAAAAGGATACCCCTTACCATTCAACTTTTCGTGATGGTAGGAAGCCCACTCCAAAATATTACTATCGCTAACAAATCTTAAAAGAAGCTTATAAGTATGGAAAACATGAGATTTCATCAAATCAAACTCTTCTTCAGTAAGTCTATCGGGTTTTTCTAAAACCTCACTGGGAATAACTATTTTTCCTATATCGTGAAGCAAACCGGCGATTCTCATCTTTTTGAGTTCCGACTGAGAAAAAGAAAACATAGAAGCTAACTGAACGGCGGTTTGCGCAACACCAGATGAGTGAGTAGCAGTAAACTCACTTTTAAAGTCAATTATGTATCCGAATAGATTTATTACTTTTAAAAACTCCCTTTGACTCAACCGAAAGTTTAGGCTACTCAAAAGCTTTGAAATATTTTCTTCTAAATACGAAGGTTCAGCATAAAGTTCAAACCATAAAGCTTCCTTATCTGCTAAGTGGTTTAGAAATATATCTACCAATCGGGGATGTAATATTGAACCTCTGCCAGCAGAAATTTTCTTCTTCAAAGACTCAACAGCTTTAGAAATACTAACGCCACTCTCTATTCTGTTAGACATATAAACATCTATCCTGTCTGCCAATAGGATAAGCTGGGAGGAGAGGGGGATTTTTCCTTTAGCCTCAACATATTCATTAAACGTTCTATGATGATGTTTAATAATCCTTGCAACTTTAGAAAACAACGGATAATGCCTTAAAAGTTCATACCCCACATACGCATGTAAATGAATAATCTTTTCTGATTCTTTAGACAATCCACTTTCTTTCAACAAAAGTTCTGCTTGTTCCCTTGAATTAAAAAACAATATTCCTATATCATGGAGCAAACCTGCAACGGCAACATTCCTCAAAAACTCAACAGAATAACTAATTTTATTAGCAATACTAAATGCAAGAAAAGACACTCTTAAATTGTGTTTTTGAATGGAGGAGTTAAGAATAGAACTCAAAGAGGAAACCGTAACTAAAAGATTGGTAATATCCACAAAAAGTTCCATAAAACACCCCTATCCCATATACTATTTATATATTTTCCCTTCATTCTACCACACAATATACTTTATAAAACCCCTACTATTTGATTAAATGCCTCTTTCGGAGAAAGTTCAGTATAGCAAGCCATGTCTCTACTACAGGTTTTCCAATTACCACAAGGTTGACATGGCAAATTTTTTTTAATTTTTATTACAAGCTTAACTTCTGGAAACCAACCTTCGTTAGGTCCAAGTATTACTATTGTTTTCCTACCTAAAGATAAGGAAAGATGCGAAGCAAAAGAATCATTACCCAATAAAAACGCACTATGAGAAATAACTGAAGCTAACATTCGAATAGATAAAGGCTCCTCAATAATAACTCCATCTTCTATACAACTGTAAGCACGTTCAGCAAGTTCTTCTTCTCCAGGAGCATAAACTACTAAAGGTTTCAACCCTGTATATCTTGAAAGGTAAGTTGCAAGAATTCCAAATTTCTCAGGTTGCCAAGCTCTTCTGATTCTCCTTGAGGTAGGAACAACAACAAAAAAAGACCTTTCTTGAAGCCTAAGCTTCTCAATTATCTCCCTACCTTTCTTCAATTCTTCTTCAGAAAGGTACGTCTTAGGCAAGTATTTCTTTATGGGCTTATTAATACCTATCCCTCTTAAAAGTTCCATCCTTTCCCAAACAGTATACCCATAACTCTTCCATTCAATAAGTTTATTGTAATAAAAATTCTCTCTCTTTCTCTTAAATGCAACTCTTACAGACGCACCAGAAAAAAAAGTAATCCTTTTAGACCTCCCCGTTCTCTGAATATCTACTACCGCATCATACTTCTCACGATATACTTTAAAAATAGTTTTTAATTCTCCAATAAAGCCTTTATCAATAGTCAAAATTTTATCTATAAAAGGATTTCTCTCCAAGATTTCCTTTCCAGCAACAGAAGTAAGAAAATGAACCTCAACATTCGGTATTTCTTCTTTTATCACCCTTCCAAGCGGTGAAGAAAGAAGAACATCTCCTAACTGCCTAATTTGTATCAACAGTATTTTCATTTAAACCACCTATCAGTTAAAATTCAGCTTAATTTACAAACTAAATCCATATGGAGCTTACTATAAATGAAAATCCTTCAAGCTACAACAGCAAGAGGCTGGAGCGGCGGAACAGAACAGTGTCTTCTATTAGCTAAATATATGAATAAGTTAGGTTATGAAACTCATATTTTAACCTTTAAAAACTGTGAATTAGATAAAAGAGCTGAAAACTTAGGAATAAAAAGAGTTCATTTTCCAAACACAAAAAAGTTTAGCTTAAAAGAAGCAAGAAAATTATCTCAAATCATACAAAACTACGACATTGTCAACACTCACATATCAAAAGCACACTGGTTTATCTGGTTGGCTTCTTTATTCACAAGGAAAAGACCAAAACTAATCTACACAAGAAGGGTTTTCTTTGATATATCAATGATTTCAGCCATTACAAAATACAACATAAACGTTGACGCAATAATAGGAATATCTCATGAAATATACGAGAAGCTAAGAAATTATCCATTAATAAAGAAAAAAATCCACTACATCCCCTCAGGCATAGAATTAGATAGATTCAACCCTTATATAAAAACCAAAATTTCAATAAAAGAAGATTTAAATATTCCCTCAAATGCAATAGTAATCACTCATATAGCAAACTTTTCGGAAGTTAAGGGGCAACACATTTTGCTAAAAGCTTTCCAAAAGTTTACCACCATGCACCCAGACAGAAATTTAGTTCTGCTATTAGCAGGAAGAGATACCCAAAGTGAAAAGGCTTATCAGCTAATAAAAAAGCTAAACCTCACAAAAAAAGTCATCCCTTTAGGTTTCAGAAGAGACGTCCCTCAAATACTCAAAGATACAGATATTTTTGTATTTCCTTCATTAAGCGAAGGGTTAGGAAGTTCCCTTCTCCAAGCAATGGCAATGAAAAAAATAGTGGTAGCCTCCTACGTTGGAGGAATAAAAACTTATCTAAAACACATGGAAAACGGAATAGCTGTAGAACCCGGAAGTATTGAATCTCTATATAAAGGATTACTCACCGCTATTGAAAACATTAATAACGAAAAACTAAAAGAGAACGCAAGAAAAACTGCACTTGATTTTGACATAGAAAAAGTAGTTGACAGAACGTTAAAGGTCTATAGGGAGGTTCTCAATGGCGTTTCCTAACTTTCAAGACTTTAAATCAGGTAAAGAGAAAATAGCTATTATCGGTCTCGGATACGTAGGATTACCTTTAGCAATCGCACTATCTAAAAAATTCTCCGTTATAGGCTTTGATATAAATAAGATAAGGATAGAAGAACTCAAAAGAGGTTTTGATAGAACTGGAGAAATCCCGTATGAAACTCTTAAATCCTCCTCCATCACTTTCACCTCCTCCCCAGAAACCTTGAAAACATGTAAACTCTTCATAATAACAGTACCTACTCCCATAGACGAACACAAAATCCCCGACCTTTCCCCTATCAAATCAGCTACCCAAACAGTTGCCTCACACATGCCTAAACATTCAATAGTCGTCTACGAATCAACGGTTTATCCAGGCGTAACGGAAGAAATTTGTGTTCCCCTGTTAGAAAAGTTTTCAAATATGAGATACATGCACGACTTTAAAGTAGGATACTCTCCAGAAAGGGTAAACCCGGGAGATAAAGTCCACACTATAGAAAACATAGTTAAAGTAGTTTCTGGATGCGATAAGTATACAACGGAACTATTAGCAGAAATTTACGGAAGCGTAATAAAAGCTGGAATTCACAAAGCACCAAACATAAAAACTGCAGAAGCAGCGAAAGTCATAGAAAACACACAAAGAGATTTAAACATAGCTCTCATGAACGAGTTAGCACTAATATTCCACAAGTTAGGCATAGACACAAGAGACGTTTTAGAAGCCGCCGGAACGAAATGGAACTTCCTAAAGTTTGAACCTGGACTTGTCGGTGGACACTGTATAGGTGTTGACCCTTACTACCTAACGTTTAAAGCTCAGGAAATCGGACACCATCCAGAAGTGATACTATCAGGAAGGCGTATTAATGACTATATGGGTAAATTCGTAGCAGAAAACGTTGTAAAACTGATGATAAAAGAAGGAAAACAAATCCTCAATTCAAAAGTTTTAATAATGGGACTTACTTTCAAAGAAAACATAAAAGATATAAGGAACACAAAAGTTATTGATATTTATAACGAACTCAACTCCTATGGCGTCAAAACGTTTGTTCACGACCCTTACGCAATTCCAGATGAAGTAGAAAAAGAATACGGAATAAAATTACTACAGGACATTAAGGAACAAGCACCTTACGATGCCATCATCGTTGCAGTGAAGCACGAACCTTATAGAAATTTGAAATTTGCAGATTTTAAAGAAATGGCAAACGGAAAACCTATCATAGCTGATGTTAAAGGAATCTATGACCGAAACGAGTTCAAAGATGCAATACTATGGAGACTATAACCTACTACTCATAGATGTAGGAAACACAAGAACAAAAGTGAGAATAATTAAAGATTCTTTTAAGAAAGATGTTTCTTTCCCTACTTCTGAAATTAAAAAAAACATAGAAAAGTTCAACCCAAATTCTTCCGTTATAGCAGTTTCCGTTGTCAATAAAGCAACAGAAATCTTAAAAACACACTTCAAAAACATTAAGTTTATCACTGCACAAACCAACCTTCCTATCAAAATCAATTACTTAACGCCGCAAACCTTAGGAACAGACAGAATAGCTCACGCATGCGGAGGGCTACTCTATGGAAACTCTTTCATAATAGTTAATGCTGGTACCACAACAGTAATAGACATTGTAAAAGAACGAAAGTTTTTGGGAGGATGGATACTGCCCGGCATAAAGTTATCCTCCCAGTGTCTCTACAAATTCACCTCTAAACTACCCTTAGTTGAAAACTTTACCCTTAACAATTTTTACGAACCTGGGAACTCCACAACAGAATGCATAGAAAAAGGAATACTACTTTTTACAGTTTCCTCAATCCAAAAAGTTAAAAAAACCTTCAACCTACCAATAATACTGACAGGAGGGAACGGCAAACTTCTCACAAACTTCATAAAAGCAAAATACGTAGAAAACTTAACCCTTAACGGGCTTGAGGTAATAGCAAACTTTTCTTCTCAATCCTAACAATTCCGTCATTTCTCCAAGTAAACTTTAACGCCCCTGTAGGGCAGGCATCTACACACTCTGCACAATTCCAGCAATATATACTTTGACTTTCACCAACACTCGGCTTTATACCCAAAGGACATTTCTTATCACAAACTTTACAGGAAAGACACTTGTCAGCATTATATTCAATAACCAACTGTCTTTTTGAAGCAACCAAAGCAAGCAAGGCTCCTAAAGGACATAAATATCTACAGAAAAATCTTCTCGTAATCAAATTGAGAAGAAGAACAGCAACTACAATATAAATCTCAATCGTTATAACGTGGTAAAACACGTAAAACATTGTTTCTCTACCAACAAGCCCCGGCGGAGACCACCACACAAATAGTGGATAGCCTACAACCATTGTCAAAATTAGCTCTGCTAAAAGCGCAAACCAGATGACTCTTCTATTCAGAATTATCAAGCCCTCTCTATATTTTAACTTCTTTCCTACAACAGGAAATAAACCTAACAGTTTATCCGTTAACATTGAGAGGAAGGTAATCGGACACATCCAACTGCAGAAAACTCTCCCCATCAGAAAAGCAAGAGTTAAAGGAATCAACATCCCAATAATTGAAGGAAGGTAGAAAAACTTCCCAGTTAAAATCGTTTCAAGCCCCTCAAGCGGTGAAACTATCCACATATTCCCAATACCAAGAGACTGAAACCATCCCTGAACAAAGTTTATATCCCACTTATAATTCAAAATAGGATTAACCGTTATCACCAAAAAGCAGGCAAACAGAAAAGCATATCTAAAAAACCTGATTTTTCCCTGCTTTACCTTAGCCATTTAACACCTCAAGACTTTTTAATATCTTTTAACTTCACCTCTTTTATCTTTTTCCATCTAATAGGCTGTATAGAGATTGCTTTTTTACCCTTATTACCCTCATAAGTATCGGCAATGCATGAGTAAGCACATATTCCACAACCCGTACAGTTTTCCTCTATGATGTAAGGTCTAAACATCGGGTCAATCTTTATAGCAGTTCCAGCAAAAGGACACACGTTATAGCACGTTCTACAGATAAGTCCCGTTTTATCCTGTTGCCACGAAACACATATTTCTCTATTTATTACAGCAACTCCCATCCTCACTTCATCCTTTGCACACGGCTGGAGAGAACCTGTAGGACACACATAAACGCACTTCATACATAAATAACAGGGCTTCTCTAAAACGTTTATATAAGGAGTACCTGAAAATACTCCTCCATTTTTCACATCAAAATATTTAATACAATGGTAAGGACAAACCTCTCCACACCTTCCACATCTTATACACCTTTTTGCAAATTCATCTTCAGGAACAGCTCCAGGTGGACGTAAAATATTAGTTTTTATCGGTGATTTAATCATAGTTTTTGGATTTTTAAATTCAGAAAGCTTGCAGGATTCAAAAACAGTAGCCGTCATAAAAGCTGAAAGCGTTACTTTAATAAAATCCCTACGCGTCGCTTTCTTTTCCATTATCTTCATCCTCACCAAAATAGAACCTTTCCGCCAATTTCTCTGACCTTTTCAGACCGTGAAAAGGATTAGACGGAACAATTTCTCCTTTTTCTATTTTTTCATATTCATCCAAGAAATATGCTTCAACAACTCCAACGTATAAAACTCCATCAATCTCCTTAATTCGCTTTTCTATAGCTTCAACGTCCTCATAAGTTTCTCCTTCTAAAACCACAATAACGTAATGGACGTTTTCCTTTTCCTTCAAACCACTTCCATATACTTCCACTCCCGGAATTTCTAACAACTCTTTCTCAACAGAAAACCCTTTTTCAGGTTCACAAGCCACAACACAGCTAACTATCGGCATCCTTCATCTCCTTAATTTAATGCTAATAATACGATTAAATTGGTTTAAAAAGAAAAGGGGCGGGATATCCCGCCCCTAATTTCATTAAACAGGGTCTTTTTCAGACTTTATAAGCTCAGAGTTGTGGAGGTAACCTCCTCTAACCTTTTCAAGCTTAACCAAGAAGGATTGTATTGGCTGAGCTGGAGCATACTTGCTTATACGGCATGCACAAATCTTAAACTCAGGTTCTTTAGAACCTTTATCAAAAGCATCCTTTGTACAGAAGTTAATCATTCTCTTCTTATCCTGGTCATACCAGTAAACAAATACCATTCCTTCCATAGGACCTTGGTCTGTAGCAACTTTGGCTGGAATGATGTTTTTGCCGCGACGTGTTTCTATAAGAACAAGGTCACCTGTAGAGATACCCATTCTCTGAGCGTCTTTCGGGTTAACTTCTACCCATGCGTATGGGTTAGCTTCAAAAATCTCTTTAATACGACCCGTCATAGACATTGTGTGCCAGTGGTCAATAATCCTACCTGTAGAAAGGTAGAATGGATATTCTGCATCTGGCTCCTCAGCTGCCCCCTTATAAGGTCTACACCATACCCAGAACTTGTAATCTTTATGAAGTGGTCCATAATCAATAATTTCCCAACCTGCAAATTTAGATGGATATTTCTTAGCAAGAGCAGTAGCAAGTGGGTCTTTTCCAACAACGAATCTTCTCAACGTTCCACCTTTCTTAGCAATCTCAACGGTTGGCGCTGGCCACTGAACACCATCCGGTCTTTCAAGGAGAACTTCATAAGTAGCACCGGAAAGGTCGTTATCTCTACCTTTAGTAACTTTTTGAGAGTACTCAGTCCAGATAACTTTTGGAAGCTCCCACCATGGGTCTTTATCTACAACAGCCTTGTAAGGTTTAACAAGAGCGTCGTAAACAATCTTAGCCCTTCTTCTCATTTCAGGGTCACTTTGCTTAGCAAGCTTCTTAGAAAGAACTTCAGCAAACTTAACAACCATCCAGTTTTCAGGCATCGCCTGACCAGGAGCTTTTACAGCCTTAGGTGTCAATTGAGAACGTCTTTCAGTACAACCGTAAACACCCGTTTTCTCAAAGTGGAACGCACACGGCAGAATCATGTTGGCAAGCTCAGAAGTTCTTGTTGGGAATATATCAGAAACTACAACAAACACATCTTCTCTTGCAAAACCTTCACGGAATCTTTTCAAGTTAGGTAAGGATTGCATTGGAGATGTTTCATTCACCCACATGAAGTAAATAGGCTTAAGTCCTTTAAACCTCTTTCTATCCTCTGGAGTGTAAGAAACAGCAGAGAACATCTTAACTGTGTGATAACCAGGCTTAGGAGGTATCGTTCCTTTAGGAACACCCCAAATCTTTTCAAGTTGATGTCTTAGTTTAGGATTTTTAACAACCCTGTGACCCGGTAGGATATGGCACAATCCACCACCTTCTCTAACACCACCACAAGCGTTTGGCTGACCTGTTAAAGAAAGGGAATCAGCTCCATCCTTACATACGTTACCTGTTAAAAGGTGAATATTAGTAATAAGGTTGTTAGCCCAAACGCCTCTAATTCTCTGGTTAATACCCATTGTCCACATTGAAACAGTCTTTGTAGTTGCAATTCTCCTTGCAACTTTTCTAATCATCTCAGGTGTAATGTTACCGCCGCAAATTCTTGCTGCATATTCTGGAGTATATTTGGCAATAAACTTCTTATACTCTTCAAAGGAAACTTTATGTCCTTTTAGAGGAACTTTATCTTTACCTGGAGTAAACGCATGGAAAGCACAGTATTTTTCAACAAATTCTTTATCGTAAAGTCCCTCATTAACAATCACGTTTGCAATAGCGTTAAGTAAAGCAAGGTCTGTTCCTGGTTTAAACTGCATATGAATATCAGCAATACGTGATGTTCTCGTTACCCTTGGGTCAGCATTAATTACCATAACATCAGGATTTGCCATTTTACGCATAGCAACACGCTGATACAAAATAGGGTGAGCCTCCGCAGTGTTGGAACCAATGATGAAAATAGTTTCTGCATTATCTATATCCCTATAACCACCAGCAGGCTCATCAGCTCCGTATGAAGTTAAGTATCCACCAACTGCAGAAGCCATACAGAGTCTTGGGTTACCCTCAACGTGGTTAGAACCAACACATCTCCAGAGTTTCTGGAAAAGATACGTTTCTTCTGTTAAACACTGACCAGAACCGTAATATGCAATACCGGACCATCCCATTGCATTTTTGTGATAGCCACCTTTCTTCATAGCTTTAATCATTTCATCGGCAAGAATGTCAAAAGCCTTCTCCCAGGAAATAGGCTTGAAAGGTTCTTTCTTACTCTTCCTGTAAAGAGGCTGCGTTAATCTATCAGGATGCCTGAATAGCTTGTAGAAAAGCATACCCTTCATACAGAGGAAACCATGGTTAATAGCAGAATTTTTCTCTCCACGTATCCTTACTGGTTTACCATCTTTAAGACCAAGCCATACTTTACAACCTGTTCCGCAGAAACGGCAAACACCTCTTACCCACTCAACACCCTGGTCATCTACCATAT
The DNA here is from genome assembly GCF_900182835.1 of Desulfurobacterium pacificum. NCBI lineage: Bacteria > Pseudomonadati > Aquificota > Aquificia > Desulfurobacteriales > Desulfurobacteriaceae > Desulfurobacterium > Desulfurobacterium pacificum. Next base: position 56,304 of record NZ_FXUB01000006.1, on the reverse strand, counting down.
AAGCGGGAGAATTCTTAACTTCTTCTGGAATCTGAACAATATTCTCTCCACCATAAGCTAAAGCTTCATCAAACTTACCGTCAATCTTTATTCCGAGGTCTATTCCTACAAAAGAAGCTGCTGTCAATGCTGCAGTCTTCTTTAGAAAGTCCCTTCTTCCAACTCCCATCGTACCCTCCATTTCTCAAGAATTTTTAGTGAATACCAAAGTCCTGCGCAGTTTTAGTTTTAATAACACCTTTTCTATGGAACGTAAAGTAGTGAGCCGGATGGCACGTCCAACACTTCATGTTAGGCATCCTCATACGCGCGCTAACAACCTCTTGATAATGGCATGCCTCACACTTTGAAACCGGGGGTTTTACATAAAAGTTATCTAACGTTCCATGACACTGATAACACATAACATTGGCAAGACCGTGAACAGAGTTACTCCATTCCCTTGCTACCTCTTTGTGGCACCCCTGGCACGTCTGATACTGAGGCTTCAGCTTCTTAATAACACTTGCCGGAATAGGGTGCTCATCAGCCATTACACCGGTCGTCCCTGCAGCCATCATAAAAGCTGCCAAGAGAAAGAGTTTGGCTTTCACTTTACACCTCCCTTAAACCTGTTTTATTTTTCGGAAAGCTCCTTAATTTTAACTTCAAGCTCTTCTCCATGCCCCACATACCAGTGGCACCTCAAGCAGTTATCGCTAACTTTTCCCATTTTAATCTTTTTATGAGACTCATTATTAGGTAACACTTGATGACAATGTTTACAATTCTCAACGTACACATAATTCTTACTTTCATCTAACTTTTCAAGCCAATATTTAGGATTATCAGCATACCCACCATTTAAAATATGTCCTAAAAAGTCTTTTGTTCCTGAAGATGCTTTAGCTATAAGGTAAGAAACAACATTGTCATGAGGCAAATGACAATCAACGCATGTAGCTCTAACAGCCCCTCCCTTATTACCCAAAGGACCATGAGGACCTTTCAACCACGTTTCATACATAGGCTTCATTTCATGACAAGAAGAACAGAACTGAGGAGTACTGGTATCCTCTATTATTTGAGCAGATATAAGAGCTGCAGCACCTGCGATAACGAAACCTGCCAGTCCGCTTAGAATAATCGTTCTTTTAGCCACTTCTATAAACCTCCATAACACCCGGTTTTGGATTAATTATAGTAAACCACTCTGCAAATGTCTATATATCCAAATGTTTCATATGGGATTATACAAAAAATGGTGTTTAAACTATTTATAGTTTTTAAGAAAACCCCTTGTTTAAATATCGGTCAATGTGTAATATAATAGGTGAACACAAAAACACTACTGGAAGGAGGCAGAACCATGCGCACATCTAACGTCTTAAAATTAGCCGCTACATTTGCAGCGCTTGGGTTTGTTGCTTCCTGTGGTGAGCAACCAGCACCAGCACCACAAAAGCAACCAGCCCCAACACCTGAGAAAACAACTCAGGAAAAACCAAAGGCAGAAACAACTACTTACAGACCAAAGAAAGAAAACGTCCCTCCAGCTGTAAAAGCCTTACTTGAAAGCAACCCCTACTACAAAAAGTTAGTAAGCTTCAAACCTTCTCCTGCTGTTTCAAGCAAAAAATGTCTTTCCTGCCACGAAACAGAAACTCCAGGTATCGTTGCTGACTGGCAGCACTCTATGCACGCCAAAGCAGGTGTAGGTTGTGTAGACTGTCACGTTGTTCCAAAAGACTATCCAACTGCTTTCAAAAAGCATAAGCTCCAAGGAGCTAATTGGACAGTTGCAGCAGCTGTTTCTTCCGTAACTTGTGCTAAGTGTCACCCACTTGAAGTAGCAGAGTTCTTAAACTCCGGACACTCCAGAGGTGCTGCTCAGTGGGTTAACACCGTATCCAAGCACGGTAAGTTAATGATTAAACTTGCTTACGAATACGAATCCTGCAAAGGATACAATCCTTCTTTAGGACTTGACCCTAAGTTTTTAATGAAGGGAATTAGAAAAGACCTTCCTGTAGCAAGAGCAAACGAAAAGACTCCTAAAATTGCAGATTTAGTTGTAGCAAACAACTGTATCCAGTGTCACGGCGGATACGTAAAACTTGACAGAAACGGACAACCTGACCCAACAACATGGCCTAACGATGGTATAGGTACACTCTATCCAGACGGTGGTGTATCTAACTGTTGTGCATGTCACTCCAGACATAAGTTCTCCGCTGCTGAAGCAAGACAACCAGCAGCTTGTACAAACTGTCACCTCGGTCCAGACCACCCAGACAAAGAAGTATTTGAAGCAAGCGTTCACGGACACATCTTTGACACAAACGAAGAAGCTTACGACTTCTCCACAGGTAAGCAGATTCCAGGTAAAACGCTTAGAGCTCCAACATGTTTCACATGCCACTTAAGTGGAATTAACGGTCTCAAAGCAACTCATAACGTAAGTGCAAGACTTAAGTGGAACCTCTGGGCACCTGTTAGCAAACAGAGAAATGGAAAAGCTGAAACTGCTGGTTGGACATGGTGGAAAGAGAAGAAAGCTATTAGAGGCAACCCAGTAGCAGGTAACCCAGGTGGAGCCGAAGCTGGAAGAGACGAAATGAAACAAGTATGCGTAACATGTCACTCTCAAACATTTGCTAATAACTACTTTGAAAGAGTTGATGCTGCCGTTGAAACTTACAACAAGTACGTTGCATACGCTCAGAAGATGTTCAAAGACCTCAAGTCCAAAGGTCTCATCAAATCTGACGTATGGAGCGACCCATTCTTCAAGCTCTACTACTACCTCTGGCACCACGAAGGAAGAAGATTCAGACAAGGTGCAGCAATGGGTGGACCAGACTACTCTCACTGGCACGGTGTATTCCAGCTCCAGCAAGAAATCAGAGAAATGCAGGATATCTACAACTACAGAATCAAAATGCTCAAGAAGCTTGGCGACCCGAAAAAAGTTCTTGCTACAGAACCACCAAACTCTATCGTTACTCACGAGTAATAGATTCAAACATACATTTAAAGGGGGCGTTTGCCCCCTTTTTTTATTCCATAAATTTTCAAGCCAAAATAAAAAAGGGGGCGGAAAATCCGCCCCCTTTCTCTACATCCTACAAAACGAAACTAATCTTCCAACGTAGACAAATCACCAGGATCCATACCAAGTTCCTTAGCTTTCAGAACCCTTCTCATAATCTTTCCACTTCTCGTCTTGGGCAGCTTATCCACAAACTCAATTTCCGAAGGAACAGCAAGCGCACCAAGCTCCATTCTAACGTGATACTTCAGGTCGTTAACAAGTTTTTCTGAAGGCTCATACCCTTGCTTAAGAATAATAAATGCCTTTATAGTTTCTCCCTTCACAGGATCAGGTTTACCGATAACTGCCGCTTCAGCAACAGCAGGATGAGAAACAAGAGCAGATTCAACCTCCATAGTTCCAATTCTATGACCGGAAACGTTAATAACGTCATCTGCCCTTCCTAAGATCATTATATAACCATCCTTATCTCTAACAGCAACGTCACCAGCTGTATAGCAGTTAGGAATAGTATTCCAATACTGTTCATACCTTTCTGGGTTCTTCCAAATAGTCCTCATCATAGAAGGCCACGGGTATTTAACAACCAAAAATCCACCCTTATCATCCTCAACCGGGTTTCCTTCCTTATCAACAACATCAGCTATTACGCCAGGAACAGGCTTACCAGCCTTACCAGGTTTCATAGGAAGACCATCTATCGTAGTAATCATCACAGCACCCGTTTCAGTCTGCCACCACGTATCCACAATCGGACACCTTTCCTTACCAATAACTCTGTAATACCACAACCACGCCTCAGGGTTTATCGGTTCACCAACAGAACCTAAAAGTCTCAAGGAAGAAAGGTCATACTTGTTGGGCCATTCCTCTCCAGCCCTCATAAACATCCTGATAGCAGTCGGTGCCGTGTAGAAAATGTTCACGCCGTACTTTTCAACAATTCTCCACCATCTTCCAAAGTCAGGATAGTTAGGCGCACCTTCTACAATAACCTGAGTAGCTCCAGCAACAAGAGGACCGTAAACTATATAACTATGTCCCGTAATCCATCCCGGGTCAGCAGTACACCAGAATATATCGTCATCTTTCAAATCAAAAACAGTCTTCATGGAATAGTAAGTTCCTACCATGTATCCACCAGTTGTGTGAAGAACACCCTTAGGCTTTCCTGTAGAACCGGAAGTGTAGAGAATAAACAGTGGATCTTCTGCATCCATAACTTCTGGTTCGCAGTAGTCAGGATGACCGTTTAAAAACTCATAGAAATCAATTTCCTTTTCACCTATCAAGTCAACCTTTGGCTCAAGTCTCCTCAGAACAACAACCTGTTCAACGAAAGGCAGGTCCATAATAGCTTCATCAACAATCCTCTTAAGAGGAATCGCCCTTCCCCTTCTTATAGTAACGTCAGCAGTAATCACAAGTTTGGCTTCTGCATCTTCTATCCTGTGTCTTAAAGCGGGAACGCTGAAACCAGCATAAACAACGGAATGGATAGCACCTATTCTGGCACAGGCAAGCATTGCCGCTACCTGCTCAACAACTAAAGGCATGTAAATAACAACTCTATCACCCTTCTTTATACCCGCAGCTTTCAAAGCGTTAGCAAGTTTGTTGACCAACTTGTAAAGTTCACCGTAAGTAACGACCTTTTCATTTCCTAACTCATCTTCCCAGAAGAAAGCAACTTTGTTTCTCTTGCCGTTCTTAACGTGTCTATCAAGAGCGTTAACAGTTATGTTGGTCTTCCCGCCTACAAACCATTTGGCGTAAGGGTAGTTCCACTCTAAAACTTTCTCCCACTTTTCATACCAGAATAGCTCTTCTGCAACGCTTGCCCAAAACTTTTCAGGGTCTTCCTTAAAACGGGCATACTCTTCTTCGTAACTCTTAACATTGGCGTTCTTTACAAAATCTTCAGGAGGATAAATAACTGTCTCCTGCTTTAGTAAGTGGTCAAGTTTCTCTTCTGCCATGACTACCTCCCTGTATATTGATAATTAATTACCTGCAATTAATTCTTGAAGCAAAGTCTTAAAGCCAACGTACATAGCGGAAGCACCGCAAACTATTCCTTCATATCCAGCTAATATTTTAATAAACGAACTTCCCGTAAAATCTCCCAACGCCAAAAGAAAGAATAGAATCCACAACGTAACAAACACAAACTGAATATCTGCTCCATGCTTAGTTTTATAAAGAACAATCCACAATAGAAAGGTAAAGATTCCCCACATTAACAGGTAAAACACAATTCCCATTTTATCAGGACCGGGCCACCATCCCCACTTTGACATTAAAAGGAGAAAAACAAGCGTTTCCCAAAACAATCCGTAAGAAGTGAAAGCAAGCGCTCCAAAAGTATTGTTCTTTTTAAATTCCATAATACCGGCAATAATTTGCGCAATCCCTCCGTAAAAAATCCCCATAGCCAAAATCATAGTCCCTAAGTGCATCAATCCGGCGTTATGAAGGTTCAGTAGAACCGTAGTCATACCAAATCCGAAAAGTCCCAAAGGTGCAGGATTCGCAATTTTCACTTCCATCACTCACCCCCTATCAAAAAGTTTTACCAGACATAAATGGCAGAAGCCATCAAGCGATTTCCGTGCTCCACATCGCCAAAGTAAAGCGTTTCTTGATGGTCAAGCTCCAAACCGAAAGTAACGTTAGGTGCAAATTTGTATAGCACGTTACCAAAAGCTCTCCAGTTCTTCTTATAAGTATCCGCTTTCTGAGCATCGCTATTATCAGGGTCGTTCATACCGGCGCCGAAGTTAAATCCAACCTTTTCAAAAGGCTTCATGCTAAGCTGAATGAAGCCTCCCTTCGTTTGAAGCTCCTTCACATCTGTCCCGTCCAAGTAGTGAGACGGCGTGAATACCAAAAAGTCTCTCGTCGTTAAACCCTGTCCAACGTAAGCTTCACCCTTTACGCTCATGGGGAAGAAAAGGTTAAACGGAACTTTCCATTCAACTGCCACCACGTAGTCATCAACGCTTCCCTTTACATTATTAACAGTATCGCTTCCGTGTCTGAAAGCACCGCCTAAAGCAACGTAGAAAGGCTGCCCTTTATAAAAAACTTTTGCGCCTACCCAGGGCATTCTCATATCAACGCCATCAGTTGAAGCAGAACTCTTCCAGACAGTTCCAAGAACACCAACGCCACCATCAAACTTTTGAGTTACAGTAATTTGAGGAACTCTATCCCACAGGTTACCGGAAGCACCCATACTCAAAAAGTCAAGCGTAGAAGCCATCTGTGAAGCAACAGGAATATAATCCTGACCAATTCTTATGTTCGTTCCCTTTCCATTGTTTAAGTTAATGTAAGAAAGCCTGATTCTAAACGCTCCATTATCGTCACCGCCTTTTCCGTAAAAGTCAGATTCAACCCTACCTGTCACCTTCCAGCCGTCAACTTCAGGACCATTTACTATAAAGCCAAGGCGGGTATCCTTCATGTTGAAAGTCGTTCTGTCGTCCCTTTCACCTTTAGGTAAATAGGTAATAAACTGGTCTGTACCCATATCGTGCGTGTCGTAAATAACGTCCAATTTCACTTTACCGTAGATTTTGATGGGACTCTTTAAACCGGTAACAGGTTTTGATGTAACCTGACCGCGCGATTCTAACTCCGCAAGCTTCTTCTGCAGTTTTGTCATCTGTTCCTGAAGCTGTCTAATCTGTTGCTTTAGAACTTCCACCTCATCCTGTGCAAAAGCGGTTGATGAGGCTAAAATCAAAACTGATGAAACAAGGAGTAACCTTCTCATACACACCTCCTGTTACATTTTGTTGTCAATATTTTAACAAAATTTTAAAATTTCCTTATACAAGCTAATTTGAAATATCTATTAAATAGATGTTAAAATCACGTTAAACGGATGTAAAAATGAGGGCGTTAGTAGTAGAAGACGACAAATCGTTAGCCAAAGAGATAAAAAACGTATTCACAGATTACGGCTTAGGCGTAGAGGTAATTTCCAGCAGGGAAGAAATAATCAACAGGAACAATTACTCTATTCTCATTTTAGATGTAGCTCTATTAGGGGCTAAAGGATACGATATTTGCAAGGAAGTCAAAGAGAAAAAAGGGCTTCCAGTAATAGTCCTCTGCTCCATCCCCGAAACAGATTTCAAAATTCGCTGGTTTGAAATAGGTGCTGACGATGTAATCATTAAACCTTTCAGTACAAAAGAACTCTTAGCAAGGACAATGGCAATACTGCGAAGATACAAAGATAAAATAAACAATATCTTAGAGTTTGAAGGAATAACGCTCAAAAAGAAAGAAGGCAGAATTATAATAGACGGAAAGAGTATTGATTTAACAAAAATAGAACTTGAAATCCTTGAACTTCTAATAAAATATCAGGAAGAGGTATTACCCAAAGATTTCCTGCTTAACCGTATCTGGGGAACAAGAAAAAGTGCAAGAACTTTAGACGTTTACATTCACAGGTTAAGAAAAAAATTGGGGTCAAAAGGAAAACATATTAAAACGCTAACTAACGTTGGATACATTTTAACGAGAAACGTTTAATCAGCAGGGACTAAAAGTTTTCTTAACTCTTTTATCTTATCTCTTAGTTCTGCTGCCTTTTCAAATTCCCAGTTCTTTGCAGCTTCTTTCATCTCTTTTTCAAGCCGAGCTATTCTTTCTAAAACTTCCTCCTCTGTTTTAGGCAAAGGTTCTTCTTTACTAACTTTTATCTTATAAAAAGGCATAACACCCGCATCTTCCAAAATGGAAGCCTCTATACTTCTTTTCACCGTTTGAGGAACAATGCCGTGCTTTTTGTTGTATTCCTCCTGAATTTTCCTTCTCCTTTCCGTTTCCTCTATCGCCTTCTTCATGGAAGGTGTTATTCTATCTGCATATAGAATCACTTTACCGTTAACGTTCCTCGCAGCCCTACCTATCGTTTGAATAAGAGAGGTCGTTGACCTTAAAAACCCTTCCTTATCAGCATCTAATATTGCTACGAGAGAAACTTCCGGAAGGTCAAGCCCTTCTCTCAAGAGGTTAACGCCAACTAAAACGTCAAACTCACCGCTTCTGAGTCCTCTGATGATTTCAACTCTCTCAACAGAATCTATCTCAGAATGCATGTACTTAGCCTTAACACCTTTCTCAAGAAGGTATTCTGTAAGTTCTTCAGCACTTCTCTTCGTTAACGTCGTTACCAAAACTCGCTCATTCCTTCTAACCCTTTCTCTGATTTCAGAAAGCAGATGGTCAATCTGCCCTTCTGTTGGTTTTACTTCAACAACTGGGTCAAGAAGTCCGGTAGGTCTGATAATCTGCTCTACCACTTTCTCTGAAATGGAAAGTTCAAAATCTCCGGGTGTGGCAGAAACGAAAATAGCCTGAGGAACTCTTTTTAAAAACTCTTCAAAGTTTAAAGGTCTGTTATCGTAGGCGGAAGGAAGCCTAAATCCATGCTCTACCAAGTTAAACTTCCTTGCTCTATCCCCCCTCCACATTGCCTTTATCTGCGGAATGGTAACGTGAGATTCATCAATAATCACCAAAAAGTCATCGGGAAAGTAATCAAGCAGAGTAAAAGGCGGCTCTCCCGGTTTCCTTCCATCTAAATGGCGCGAATAGTTTTCTATCCCTTTGCAGTGCCCTATTTCTAACAAAAGCTCCATATCGTAGCGGGTTCTCTGCTCTATCCTTTTTGCCTCCAATTCTTTTCCTTCCTTCAGGAAAAAATCCACCCTCTCCTCAAGCTCCCTCTCAATAGACTTTACCGCTTCAACAATCCTTGAATAAGGCGTAGCGTAGTGAGAAGCCGGGTAAACGGTATAAGAATCAAACTCCCTCAAAACGCTCCTGTTGAAGTAATCAAGCATAACGATAGAATCAACCTCATCTCCGAAAAGCTCCACCCTTATAAAGTGGTCTTCAACGTCGGCAGGAAAGATATCTATCACGTCTCCCCTTACCTTAAAAATCCCCGGCCTCAAGTCGTATTCGCTCCTTTCATACCCCAAAGTGACAAGCTTCCGTATAACTTCATCTCTCTCTATTTCTTCACCAACTTCAAACCTTAAAGAGAGATTTTTGTAAAAGTCAGGTGAACCCAAACCATAAATGCAGGAAACGGAAGAAACGACTATAACGTCCCTCCTCGTAAGCAGTGAAACGGTAGCTGAGTGGCGCATACGGTCAATTACCGGGTTAATGGAACAATCCTTCTCTATGTAAAGGTCTCTGCTGGGAATGTAGGCTTCCGGCTGGTAGTAATCGTAATAGCTGATAAAGTATTCAACGGCATTATTCGGAAAGAAAGTTTTTAACTCGTGGTAAAGTTGGGCAGCTAAAACCTTGTTGTGAGAAATAACAAGCGTAGGCTTTTGAACTTCTTCTATAACTTTTGCTATCGTAAAGGTCTTTCCACTTCCCGTTATGCCTAAAAGAGTCTGATACTTAAGACCTTTCCTTATACCTTCCGATAGCTCCCTTATAGCTTTAGGCTGGTCGCCTTTAGGCTGAAACGGTGAAACAACTTTAAACTTTCTCATAGTAACTAAAATTTATTCTTGAACCGCGATTCTGCACGCCGAAGAATTTTTGTTTACAATACTCATTGCCCTATTAACTGCAGCAGAGGAATAAAATGAAAAGAACAATGGCAATAATTACCGGCAGCCTTATGCTAACCACAACAGCATTAGCAGGCGATATAAACTTAGGCGTCAAGCTCTACCAGGACGGTTTATACAGGTTAGCCGCAAAAACGTTTAGCGAAAACTTTAACTCTTTAACTCCAGACGAGTTTAAAAAAATCTACAAGTTTATGTATCTATCGTTTCTGAAAAGCAACGACCTTAAAGACCTTGAAAAGCTAATCAACTACTGGGAAGAAAACCTGCCGGACTATAACAGAGGCGAACTCTTAGCGTTAGAACTGATAGATGCGCTAAAAAACGGCGAAACGATAGAGAACGCCTTCCCTCAAGAAATAACGACGCTTCCCATATCTGAAAAGATAAGGTTTTTCCAGACGCTAAAAAACTTTAACTTCACGCCTCAGCAGTTAATCTACATATTATCGGTAGCAGCAAAAGATTTAGACCTTAAAGGCGCTGCAAAAGAAAGCGGATTCCTGTCAAAAGCTCTTAAAATAGCAACGGAAAAAAACGATTACCAGCTCATAGACTTTATCTTTGATAACTTTGGAAGGTGGTTCTCTTCACCAGAAGAAGAGCTTCAATACGTCAAATACCTTGAAAGGAAAAAGCAGTTCGCAGACGCTTTGATAGAAGCCCAGAAACTCTATAAGAAAAATCCCAACCCTCAATCAAGATTAGAACTGGCAAGGGTGCTTTACCTGAACGGGAAATGCAACGAAGCGCTGAAACTGCTCAAAAATCCCCAGACAGAACCGGAAAAATACCTGAAAGCCTGGTGTCTATTCAAGTTAGGGAAAGGGAAAGAAATACCGTCCGTTTTAGGCATAAGCGTTTCTAAACCTCAAATGCCGGAAAAATTAAAAACACTACTGGACTTTTACTCTTCAAAGTTTGATTTTCAAAACCTCAAAAAATTCTACCCAGACCTCTACCTGAAAAGTCTAATTTTTTCCTTTTCCACTCAAATTCCAGACAACCAGACGGGTGACCTGAACAATTTAGGATACATATATTACGAGAGGGGATTTTACGGCAAAGCGCTAAAAGTTTTAGAAAAGGCGATACAGAATCCTTCAAGCAAAATCCTCACCCCCCGCACCCTATTCATACTGGGCAAGTTGGGAAGCCTCAACACAAACGTAGGAACGGTAGTTTACAACCAGCTTATGAACAGCTATCAGAACACGCCTTACTACAAAGAATCTCTCATTCCAGCAGCCAAAATATACCTCTATTCCGGAAACGACCTTTTAGCTCTAAAACTGCTCAAATACGCTGAAAATCAACTACAAAATCCCCCTTCCACTCTCAAAAACCTTGAAGGCATCGCCCTGATGAACATGGGCAAGTTCAAAGAAGCAGCTAAAGCGTTCCTTACTTCCAGAAACAAAACCGGCGAAGACAGAACTTTTGAAGCCTTCTGCCTGTTCCACGCAAACAACCTCAAAGGCACAGCCCGCGTCTTAAAATACCTCGTAAAAACAAACAGCGTTTACCCTGAAGTAAACGAAGGAAGGCTCATCTTCACACTTAAAAAACTTCACAGAACTGGAGAGCTTGGAAACCTACCCTTCCACACGCCGCTAACAAAACTAATGGCTGCAATAACTTCTAAAAATGCCTCAAAAGTTGAGCAGCTCTACGCAGAGCTACCAGAAAGAGAAAGAATAGCAGCAGAAACCTTTTTAACTCTTTACTACGAGAACAAAAACCCACAGAAAGCCCTATCCTTTGCCAGCGACGTTTACTCAAGGGCAACAGATGAAGAAACTTCCACCTATGCCAAAAAACTTCTTAACTACCTGGCATTCACTTCAAACAACTACGCCACAGTCCTCTTAAACGACCCGAAGTTCATCGTTTACAACCCGGAAAACGGCATAACATCGGTTGATACCCTGATATCAAAGGCAGACGACCTGATTGAAGCCGGAGAATACGGGAAAGCCTACGGGCTTTTAAAGTTAGCCCTTGAAAGAACAACTCTACCGCCAGTTAGAAGAAGTATAGTTAAAAGAATGGTAGAGATAGACCTTAAAGAAAAGAATTACAAAAAAGCTCTAAAAGACCTATCACTGCTGCCTGAAAACACCCAGAAAGACAGAGACCTGAAAAACTTCTACCGATTCAAGATATACTCAAAAGAGAACAGGCTACTGGACGCCTTTAACGCTGCAAAACAGATAGAAAACGTCAACAACGTCCCGGCAAAAGAAAGAGATTCGTTCATAGCAAAGTTAGCCAACTACTACAAGTTAGCCGGAGACAAAGATAAAGCCCTCAACCTGATTGAAAAGCTAATAACTGAAAATAAACTGAAAAACGTTGACTACAACGACCTGGTCCGCCTTGCGATATTTACAGAAAACCAGAACAGGCTGGATTTGGCAGAAAAGCTGATTAACGAAGCAGTTAAAAAGGCAAAAACGAAAGAAGAGAAAGTAGAAAGCCTTTTCTGGCAGGCATCAATTTTAGCTCAAAAAGGCGACCTTGAAGATGCGCTGATAAACTACCTGAAGATAAGCTACGACTACCCGAACGTTGAACCCTGGAGCTCAACAGCCACTTACAGGGCAGCTCAAATCCTTGAGCAGCAGGGCAAGTTAAGTCAGGCTTTAAAACTATACGAAAAAGCTGCCAAGATGAAAAAAGGAACGGAAGAGGGCGAAATAGCCAGAGAAAAGGTAAAATCTCTCCTGCAAAGATTGAAAGGGAGGAACAATGGCGAAGAAGAATAGATTCCTAAAGCTGTTAGCAGACAAAATTGCAGACGACCTTTTAAGTAAAGAATACGTAATTGCAGACGACCCTGAAGGATTTAAAGAAAAAATCTATCAGTTACTATACGAAGACTACATTGCCGAAAAGGAACTTGAAGAAGAAGCAGAGAGAATAATACAGGAAAACGCAGAAGAGGTAACATACAGGGGCGTTTCACTTCACAAAGCAAGAAAGCTCATAAAGGAAAAGTTAGCAAAGGAAAGAGGAATATCCGTTACAGGAAGCATCTTTTCAAGGGATAAATCAAACTACTTAGCAGGAAAAATCCTCCGCCTCATCCTCACCGACGACGAACTTGACTACACAGAAGAAAGAGGCGTAATTAGAAACGCAATCGTCCACTCCTTTGAAGAGGTAGCAAAACTCAGAAAAGAAATAGACCAGAAAGTAAGAGAAAAAATCGCCTCCCACTCCCGCCCGATATACGAAGGAACGCCGGAATGGTTTGCTCTTTACAGAAGATACTACAACGAAGAACTCATTGAGAGAGGCTTGGTTGAACCAGAAACCGAAGTGTAGGTTTTTGTGGCTCATACTTTTCTGGCTGGTGTTTATACCCTGGTTTATCTTTAGCTACTTTTTTGGCGAAAACTCTCTCATAACCTACGCTTCGCTAAAGGCGACCTATGCCAAACTGCTTAAAGAAAAAGACTACTGGGAAGAGAGAAACGAGATATTAAGAGAAAAGATTGAAAGCCTTGAAAAGAACAAAAATTACTACTACCACAAACTGGCAAGAGAGATGTTCTTAAAAGGCAAAAAAGGCGAGGAGACAATTTTATTTGTAAAGTGAACTTAATAGGAAAAGTAGCAGAAAAGCTAAAAGGTTTGGCAGAGATAACGGAAAGCTACTCTTTAGGCGGAAAAACCTATCCTCTTTACATAAAACTTGAGTCGTCTATATTTCACACCACTTTCTTTTTGAAAGACTACGAGATAAACTCTTTCTTCCACCTGTTTTTTGAAAACTTTGAAAAGACAACAAGCGAAGAGCTTAAAGATGAGCTGAACTTTCTAATAGAAAATCGTAGTGCCTTTTTATCTATTCCGCCAGACCACTACCGTTCAACCGTGGTTCTGGTAGTAGAAACAGAAAAGTTTACAGGCAGTAAACTTCCGTCAAAGGTAAAGCACTTATGGCTTGGAATAAGAGGAAGCGTTGAATTCTTAACGGTAGTTGCAGAAAGGAAAAGCAGAACGATTTTGGCAGAAGAAAGGTGGAAAGAAAGAGTGGAGTGGATTTTTGAAGGTTTAGAAGGATGGACTTTAAAGAACTTTACCTAATCATAATAAGTGCAATTACGTTCGGATACGTTACTGCAGCAGTCTTAGTTGAAAGCAACGTTGTAAACTGGATAGGACTTAAAACGCTAAAGCTTTCACGCTTTGGCATACATCCAAAGCTCACAAACATTCCGGTAATTTACCTTGTATCACCAAGAGCTGCCCACATGACGGCTTCAGAACTGCTCAAAAAAGGCGAAATAGAACCAATTGACCTTTACCTGGCAATTTTAGCCTCAAATTTTCCAATGAGGCTGATGTTCCTTTACAGATACTACCTACCAGTTCTACTACCTTTAATAGGCTCAATAGCCGTTTATTATGCACTTTTAAGGCTTTTCTTCGACCTTGTAGTTTTAATATGTGTATCAATCATAGGAAGGATAAGATATAGAAACCTTAACATTCAGTTCCATCAGCCAGAAAACGTAAAAATAACCCTTTCTTTCAACAAAATTTTGAAGGGAACAATAAGAGGATTAAAAGAAAGTGGCCTTTTTATTCTCAAGTTTACGCCCCTTTTTGTGTTCATAATCTTTTTGATTAACAACGGCGCTATGGACTGGTTAACGACGAAATTAAAGCCGTTCTTAGGATGGATAGGCTTTACACCGATAGAGATAACCTACATAACAACGGCTGCTATAAGCCCGCCGGTAGCCTACGGTTTGATAAGAGTAATGGTAGAGAAAGGAGAAACGATAAATCGCATACTGGGAACTATGGCAGTAGGAAATGCAATGTTCTCTCTCCTGCGCAGCTGGTGGAACTACCTGCTACCATACTATTTGGGGCTTTATCCTTTAAGAATAACAGCGGCTCTACTACTGCTTCAGGCCGGACTGCCAATTATCTATAACTTCACCGCTGGAATAGTTTTAATCAGGTGGTAAGAGGGAGCGTAGATGGACAGGGTAAAAGCCATAATTTACGAACTCAAGAAATTCTCTGACTTAAGAGAAGACTGGGTTATTTTAGTAGAAGGCAAAAGGGACGTTAAAGCCCTCAAAAAATTGGGCATAGAAAACGTTGTTGAGATGAAAGGACAGAATTATCATACAATTGCAGAAAAACTCTCGGAAAGCAAAAAGGGCGTGGTGCTACTGATGGATTTTGATGAGCATGGAGAGAGGATTTTCCAGAAACTACAAAAAATCCTCCCCACCTACGGTCTCAAAACCGATACCTATTTTAGAGAAAGGCTGAAGGAAACTGGAATAAAATACATAGAAGAGTTAGACCGCTGGATACTGCAAACCTAAAATTTAAAAACAAGAGAAAAATCAAACTCAAAACTGCACTTGCCTAAGTCAAACTTAACCTTTTCATTCGTAGCGTCACAAACCTTAACGTACCTTCCACTTTCCAGCTTATAAACCTTTGCAATTCTTTCCTTTGGGTCAACGATAACGTAGTATTTCACTCCTTCCCTTTCGTAAAGCCTGAACTTAACTTCCCTGTCCTTAAGAGCCGTAGATTCAGAAAGAACTTCAAAAATGAGAGAAGGAGTCTTCGTTATATACGGTTTATCTTCCAACTCATAACACACAACAAGGTTATCAGGCTGAACCACCGTATCTTCGCTTATCTTCCAATCAACAGGCAGAAGCGCTTTACACTCCTCGCAGTTTTTCAGCAATTCCTCAAGTTGCCAGGCTATTTTGTTACTTACGAGTTGATGTTTCCAGCCGGGAGAAGGAGACATCGCATAAGGAATTCCTTCTATAAGTTCCCACTTACCTTCCCAGTTCTTATAATCCTCATAAGTGTATCTCGGATATTCATTAAAGCTAACTATTCCCATTCTTTTCTCCAAAAGAACTATAACCTATCTACATTATAGGTATTTTCTTTATCTGTTACAATTTTAAACCGATAAGTCAAATAACTGGAGGAGCAATGGAAGAGAGAGAGTTGGAGGCGGGGATTTTTGAAGCCCTGCAGGTTCTTAATAAACCCTTAAAAGCAAGAGAAATCGCCAAGTTTTTAAAAATACCTGCCGAAGAAAGAGAGCAGCTCAGAGAAAAACTAAAGGCGCTTGCAAGAGAAGGAAAGTTGGTAAAACTAAAAGGCGCAAAGTACGCCCTGCCAGAAAAACTCAACTTGGTAGTCGGAAAACTCTGCGTTTATAGAGAAGGCTTCGGCTTTGTTGACCCGATAAGCGGCGGCAAAGGCGTCTTCGTTCCCGGAAGGAACATGGCAGGAGCAATGAACGGCGACATCGTTGCCGTTGAAATAGTCAAAGAGGGAAGGGACGGCAAAAAAGAAGGAAAAATCGTCTCAATCATAGAAAGAGCCGTCAAAAAAGTTGTTGGAAAGGTAGAAAAAAGCAAAAAAACACTGCTTCGTAATTCCTGAAGACAAACGAATTCGCTACGACGTTCTTCTAACCCACGAAGACTGCAAAAAAGTAGAAGACGGCGACTACGTAGTAGTAGAAATCGTCTCATACCCTTCCGAAACGAGAGGTCCCGTCGGCAAAGTAATAGAAAACTTAGGCAAAAAAGGTGCAAAGTTAGACATAGAACTCATAATAAGAAAGTTTGACCTCCCTGTAGAGTTTCCGCCGGAAGTTTTAGAAGAAGCGGAAAAAATCCCCGAAAAAGTCACTGAAAAAGAGATTAAAGACAGAGTTGACCTAAGAGACCAGCTCTGCTTCACGATAGACGGTGAAACCGCTAAAGACTTTGACGACGCAGTAGCCATAGAAAAACTGCCAAACGGCAACTACAAACTGTTTGTTCATATCGCAGATGTATCTCACTACGTCAAGCCAGGCAGCGCTTTAGACTTAGAAGCCTACAAAAGAGGCACAAGCGTTTACTTCCCAGACAGATGTATTCCCATGCTTCCAGAAAAACTCTCAAACGGCATCTGCTCACTCAACCCGGGCGTTGACAGGCTAACATTCACCTGCGAAATGGAAATAAATAAAAAAGGCATCGTAATAGATTACAAAATCTACGAAAGCGTCATTCACAGCAAGGCGCGCCTTACCTACACGATAGCCCAGAAAATAATAGACGGCGACGAAGAAGCACAAAAGCAGTTTCCCCACGTAGTAGAACCTTTAAAGCACATGTACGAACTGGCACAGATACTTCACAGAAAAAGATACAAAAGAGGTTCCTTAGACTTTGACTTGCCCGAACCTGTCGTAGTTCTCAACGCAGAAGGCGAACCCGTTGACATTTACAAGGCAGAAAGGCTCTGGAGCCACAGGATAATAGAAGAATTTATGATAGTGGCAAACGAAACAGTTGCAGAGTATATGTTCTGGACAGACTACCCCAGCATATACAGGGTTCACGAATCCCCCGACAGAGAAAAACTTCAGGAGTTCCTTAACTTTGTAAGAAGTTTGGGCATAAGAGTGCCGGCAGTCAAAAACGACATTCAGCCAAAACTCCTTCAAAAAATCCTTGAACAGGTAGAAGGAAAACCTGAAGAAAAGTTAGTTAATTACTTAATGCTCAGAACTATGGCAAGGGCAAAATACTCACCAGATAACATCGGACACTTCGGACTTGCCTCAACCCACTACACCCACTTCACCTCCCCTATAAGAAGATACGCAGACCTCCAACTCCACAGGCTCGTAAAGATGGCACTGAAAGGCGAATTCACGCCAGAAAGCATTCCTGCATGGGAAGAAAAGTTAGAAATAGTCTGTAAACACGTTACCGAACGCTCCATCAACGCAGATGAAGCTGAAAGAGATGTAATAGAACTGAAAAAACTCCAATTCGCAGCCAACCACATAGGCGAAGTATTTGAAGCAATCATTACAGGAGTAACAGAACAGGGACTCTACGTTGAAACAATAGAACAGGTCATTCCCGGATTTGTTCACGTTACAAATCTTAAAAACGATTACTACATGTGCATTCCCAAACAGTACTGCCTCGTTGGAGAAAAAAGCGGAACGGTCTTTAGAATAGGCGACAGAGTTTTAGTAAAACTTCTAAACGTTGACCTCGAAAACAGAAAAGCTGAGTTTGAAATGGTGAGGAAGTTAAAGTGAAGCCGGCAGTGATTTTCGACGAAATATATCTAAAACACGACCTGCCCACCCATCCAGAAAACGCATTAAGGCTAAAGTACTTTCTCAAGTCCCTTCCAGAATTTGACATTGACCTTTTAAAGCCAAAGCCGGTCAGCTACGAAATTTTAACTGCCGTTCATTCAGAAAACTACATAGAAGATGTAAGAATTTCCTGCAGTGAGAACGCTCCCGGCTTCTTTGATGCAGACACTTACTACAACATTTTCACCTTTGACGCTGCAATTATGGCAGCAGGAGCGGTAGAAAAGGCAGTAGAACTTGTAAAAGAGGAAAAATACAAAAAGATTTTCTGTGCCGTCCGCCCTCCCGGCCACCACGCAACTAAAGATAGAGCAATGGGATTTTGCATCTTTAACAACGTTGCCGTTGGAGCGGTAAAAGCTCTATCTCTTGGATTTCAAAAAGTATTCATAGTTGACTTTGACGCCCACCACGGCAACGGAACTCAAGAAATACTTCAGAATATCCCCTCTATTTTCTATTTCTCTACTCACCAGTATCCCTTTTATCCCGGAACGGGAAGCCCAGAAGAAAATAGAGAAAATATCCTGAACGTTCCCCTAAACGCAGGTAGCGGTGACTATGAATACGCTCAAATCTACACAGAACTACTGCCACAAAAGATAGAACCATTTCAGCCAGAACTAATCTTAGTTTCAGCAGGTTACGACATCCACAGAGACGACCCTTTAACGGACCTTGAAGTAACCGACAAAGGCGTTGAAATAATAGTTAATTCAATAATTAAAATCACCAATAACCTGAATATTCCAGTAATCTTCTCTCTTGAAGGCGGATACAACCTTCACGCTTTAGAAAGGTGCGGTAGAATCACTTTTGCCGCACTTTCCTCTTAAAGCTCATCTTCAGTCACCGGTTTACCCAGATAGAATCCCTGTCCGTAATCAAATCCTAACTCAATAACTTTCTTATAAATCTCTTCAGAAGAAACAAACTCTGCAACTGTCTTAATTTTCAGGTCTTGAGCAAACTTAACGATATACTTAACAAGCGTTTCCACATCTTCCGATTCTAAAATCTTGGAAATCAAACTACCGTCAACTTTCAAATAGTCAGGCTTGATTATAGAAATGTATTCGTAATTAGAATAACCACTTCCGAAATCATCAATCGCAAGCTCAGAACCCCTTTCTTTTATCTCCGAATAAAAGTTCTTAAGGATATTCAAATCACTAAAAGCCTCTGTCTCTACTATCTCAAAACACACGTTTTTAGCAATATCTTCATCTTCAATAATTTCTAACAACCATCTCCTATTTTCAGAAGAAGCTAAATCTTCTGAAGAAATATTGATTGAAACTTTTATCCCCTTTCTCTTAACCACATCTATAGCTTTTTCTATTAATCTTCTTGAAAGCTTACTGTAAAGAGAAATTTTTTTCGCAACAGGAAGGAAATCACCCGGAGAAATAAAATTACCTTCTTTATCCTTTATTCTCATCAATACTTCATACTTATCAACGTTATCAGAACGCAAATCTATTATGGGTTGAAAAACAGGAATTATCCTATCTTCAACTATAGCTTCTTTTAATTCTGTAGCAATAATTATATTTTTATGCATTTCTTTAAATATCTCTTCAAGCTCACTATCAAAAACGTATATATCCATATTTCTTTTCTTTGCTTCCTGTTCAGCTATTTCAGATTCTATTATCAAGTTATCTCTATTCTTAGATACACCAGCAACAACATCCAACTTGAACTTAACTTCTCCAACTTCAAATTCACTTTCTTCAAGATTTCTTATAAGTTCTTTAATTATGGAAATAAACTCCTCTTCATTTGCATCAGAACCGCACTTCAAAACTCCAAACTTATCACCTCTAACCCTATAAACCTTCATCGAGGGGTCTATCTCTTTCACCATAGAATTCAAAGTCAAAGCAAACTTTTTGAGTATTCCATCCCCTTCCTCTAAACCAAAGAGGTCATTAACCTCTCTAAAATTCCTGATATTAATCAGAGCAAAAAATACTTTTTCGGAACATTCCTTAGATAAGATATCTTCTAATAGCTTCTTTCTATTTGGCAAACCTGTCAAATCATCTGTATAAGCTCGCAAATACATTTCTCTTGAAAGCTTTTTAAGTTTCTCATTAGTTTCTGTAACCTTTTTCAAGGTCTTATAAAGTTCTCCAAAAAGATAACCCAACCCTAATAAAGCGCCCCCAAACACTACCAATACAACAAGGGAACTAAACACTAACAGCGAATTAATTTTTGGAAAAATATCTTCTTTTAATGCAGCAACTTCTTGAACTAAAGCATCTTTACTCACATAACTCCCAACAAACCAATTCCATCTGGGAAAGTACTTAATGTAATAGATATTCTTATCATCCGTAACAAAAACTCCTTCTCTATAAACATCAGAATTAGTACAATCAATGACTTTCCAAAATTTAGAAGACATAGCCTTTGCAGGAGAAGAACAATCAATTACAAAAACACTACTTAAACGACCCTCTCCAAGTAATATCCTTTTAACGTAATCCCTATAATCTGACAGGTAAAATCCCCCCCCTATAATCCAATTGTAAGGTTTAAATAACTTTACAAAAGCTATCTTTTCATCTACTTTCTTAGTCCCCGGTAAATACCAATAATAAGTTACAAAACCTTCATGGTTGGGAGAATACAGAACTACGTTTTCAAACTCTCTATGGACAAACTTACCGTGTAAATCTTTCCAATTCCACAGATTTTTACCTTCCAACTGAGGGAAAAGCGGATTCAAAACAACAGGACCTTTTACCGTATCAATAAAGATATACCCTCTATCGTTAAAAATCTATAATCCCTTAATGCCTGAACTATTAATTTTTTCGTCTTTCTATCATCACATTTATACTTTTTACACTCCCTGTAAATATCCCAAGCAATCTTATAAGCGTTTAGAACCTCCCTTCTCAATCGCTTCTTTAAATCTTGCTTTAAAGAACTCTCTTTACTAACAAAAGAAATTATGGTCGTATCAACTAAATCCTTCAGACGCTTCTTATTCTGCTCAACGACAGTAAAATAGATAGCATTTTCTAACTCTTTCCTGAAAAATACATTTATCGCGAATACTGACGTAACTGTAAGCGCCGTCAAAACAAGAAGGATAAGAACAACTAACTGCGTCTTTTTTACTTTACTTACTTCTTCTGTTTCCTTTATTTCTTCTTCAAACTGCTGCGTCTCCAAACTCCTCCCCTCAAAAACAAACTGCTAAAATTCACTATCCAGAAAATATTATAGGAGGTATTCGTTGAAAAAGCCACCTTATAAAGCATACCAAAAGAAGAAAGAGGAACCTCCCATTCACATACCTGAAAAAATAGACACTCCACAGGCTGAACAATTAGTTTCTGACATTTACAAACTCTATGACTTATTAACAAAACATTGGAAGAAATTAGCTCTCATAACAGCCATCGTAGTGCTAATGGCAGGCAGCTGGGGAATATACAAATGGCACAAAATCAGCATAGAAAAGCAAGCTGCGTTAATAGTAGATAAAGGACTATTCTACTTAAGAAACGGAAAAGAGAAAGAAGCGATAAAATACTTCAACATAGCTGTTTCCAAATTTCCGAATGCCCCCTCATCAAAAATCGCAGCGTTCTTAGCAGGAAAGTTGGGAAATCAAACTTCTCTTTTAGAAAAGTGTAGAAACTATAAAAATTTTCTGGTCTCTCCTCCTGCAACAACAACTTTAACAGCAAAAGCGTTAGATAAAAACCAGATAAACAAGGCAGAATCTCTATTGGATACAATCAAACGGGATAAAGACTGGACCTATCCAGAAGCCTTAGAATACAGGGAAATAGCCGGATTAATGAAAGGTAACATACAGGAAGCTAAAGACGCTTTAGATGCACTAAAAGGAGATTACCAGAATCTCCCCATAACACAACTCGCACAGCAGCTCCTTTCTAAATAGGAGGAACAATGGAATTTAAGACAATAAGAGGTGTTGAAGATTTAATACCTCCTGAAAGTGAAAAGTTTGAAAAAGTAGTAGAAACTTTCAAGGAAACAGTCAAAACTGCAGGTTTTAAAGAAGTTATACTTCCCATATTTGAAGAAGCAAAGCTCTTCTCTCGCAGTGTCGGAGAAACCACTGATATAGTTCAAAAAGAAATGTACATATTTGAAGACAAAGGCGGAAGAACAATAGCGCTTCGTCCAGAAGGAACAGCATCGGCAGCAAGAGCATACATTCAACACGGAATATACGCAAAAGAACCTTTTACAAAATGGTTCTATGTAGGACCAATGTTCCGATTTGAGAGACCTCAAGCCGGAAGGAAAAGGCAGTTTTTCCAGGCAGGCTGTGAAGTATTCGGACTATCCAATCCAGGTGCTGATGCAGAACTTATACAAACAGCTCAAGAGATTCTCAACAAACTAAAGATAGATACAACCCTGGAAATAAACTCTATCGGCTGTGAAAACTGTCGCCCGCTCTACAGGAAAGCTTTAATAGAATACCTACAAAAACATGAAGAAAAACTCTGTCAGGACTGCAAAGAAAGATTTAAAAGAAATCCCCTGAGAGTTTTAGATTGCAAAACAGAAAGCTGTCAGGAAATAGTTAAAAACGCACCCATAATTACCGATTTCCTATGTGAAGAGTGTAAAGAACATTTTGAAAAAGTTAAGAATTACCTGACTCTGCTAAACGTCACGTTTAACGAAAATCTCCACCTGGTCCGCGGCCTTGACTACTACACAAAAACTGTCTTTGAATTCAAATCAACCCAATTAGGCGCACAAAGCACTGTTTTAGCAGGCGGACGCTACGATAAATTAGTAGAAGAACTAAAGGGTCCTTCCACACCGGCTTTAGGCTTCGCAATGGGAATAGACAGAGTAATGCTTCTCATTCCAGACGAAGAACCAGAAAGAGAAGGTATATTCATAGTGACAGGCGGTGAAAAAGCTTACGAAGAAGGCTTAAAACTCCTAATTCTCTTGCGCCAGAAAGGCATAAAAACTCAGATAGACCACAGACAGGGAAGCTTTAAATCCCAGCTCAAAGCAGCAGACAGAGAAAAGGCAAAATACGTAGTAATAATCGGCGACAGAGAATTAGAAGAAGGATTCTATTCTCTAAAAGAATTAGAAACTGGAAAACAGGAAAAGATAACTTCCGTAGAAGAACTGATAGCACGGATTTAAGATGAAAAAGGTTCTCATATTAGGCTCTACAGGCTCTATAGGAGAAAACACGCTAAAAGTTATAGAACAATTTCCTGAAAAATTTCAGGTCGTAGGACTCGTAGCGGGCAGCAACGAAAATAAACTATTAAGACAGGCAGAAAAATTCTCACCCAAAGCAATAGCCCTCTTCAACAACTTCTCTTCAAAACCAAAAAACGTTAAAACATACGAAGGACTTGAAGGAATAAAAAAACTCATAGAAGAGATAGATTTTGACATTGCAGTTTCTGCGATAACCGGTTCAGCAGGCATAATGCCAACCTACTGGTGCGCCTGCAAAGGCGCAAGAATAGCTCTTGCCAACAAAGAATCTTTAGTCTGCGCTGGTAAATTTATAAAAGAAAAAGCAAAGGAGATAATCCCCGTTGACAGCGAACATTCTGCCATTTTTCAGTGTCTTCAGGGTGAAAAGAAGGAAAATGTAAAAGAAATAATCCTCACAGCATCCGGAGGACCTTTTAGAAACAGAGAAAATTTAGAGTCAGTAACGGTAGAAGAAGCTCTGAACCATCCCAACTGGAGTATGGGTAAAAAAGTAACGATAGATTCGGCAACGCTGATGAACAAAGGACTTGAAGTCATAGAAGCCTTCTGGTTATTTGAACTACCATCTGAAAAAATTAAAACGGTAATTCACCCCCAGAGCATCGTCCATTCGTTAGTTAAGTTTATAGACAATTCAGTTATTGCACAGATGGGAACTGCTGATATGAAAATCCCCATTGCCTACGCCCTTTCCTACCCCGACAGGCTTCCACTTCCATTTCCAGAACTCAACCTCAACCTCTACGGACTCAATTTGGAATTTGAAGAACCAAACACAGAAAAATTCCCATGCCTCAGGTTAGCTTACGAATCCCTGAAGGCAGGATACCCTTATCCAATAGTCCTAAACGCAGCAGATGAAGTAGCCGTAGAACTCTTCCTGAACAAAAAAATCAAGTTCATCCACATACCTGCCATAATAGAAGAAACCCTGAACCGATTTAATGCCCCGCCCCCCTTTTCAATTGAAGAAGTTACAGAAATAGACAGAAGAGCAAAAGAGTTAGCAAAAAAAGTAGCGGGGAAATACATTGTTTAAAGGTCTCATCCACGTTTACACCGGTAACGGTAAAGGAAAAACAACTGCTGCTCTGGGTCTAACCATACGGGCAGCCGGAAATGGGCTAAAGTGTTGCTTCATTCAGTTTATAAAAGGGAAACCATCCGGTGAAATGTTTGTCCTCAAAAATTTCCCGCAAATAACGTTTATTCAAACAGGAAGGAAAAACTACGACTTCAATCCCACAGAAGAAGACAAAACGTTAGCAGAAAAAGGACTGAAATTAGCAGTAGATTTAGCTCCCCGGTTTGATCTGATGGTTTTGGATGAAATAAACGTTGCCGTTCACCTTAAATTTCTAAAAACTCAGGATGTCGTCAGCTTTATAAAAAACAAACCAGAAAACTTAGAATTGGTTCTCACAGGCAGACACGCACCTGCTGAATTCATAAAATTGGCAGACTACGTAACCCATTTTGAACTGATAAAACACCCCTACTACAAGAATATAAAAGCAAGGAAGGGCATAGATTACTGATGATTTCTCTAACAGAAACGTTCGTATCAATACAGGGAGAAGGTTTAAGCGTAGGAAAGCCCGCCTTTTTTATCAGAACGGGAACGTGCTCTATCCAATGTAAACTATGCGACACGTCATATTCCTGGAACAGTGCAAAAAAAGTTTCCATATCCCATTTAACACAAATAGTAAAGGAACAGAACATTCCAACAATCATAATAACCGGCGGTGAACCTTTGGAAGAAAAAGATATCAACATTTTGATAGAAGAACTTAGCAAGCTGAAAAACGTAAAAGAGATAATAGTGGAGACCTGCGGCGCAATATTTAGAAACGATTTACTACAGCAAAAGCTAAAGTTGGTAGTATCGCCAAAACCACCATCCATGAAGGAAAATTTCCCTGTAGAAAACGCGCTCAAACTTCTAAAGTTTTACGAAAATTCAGAACTAAAAATCGGCGTCCTGACAGGTGAAGACTTTTACTTCGCAAAAAATTTAATACTGAAAGCAAAACCGTTCCTTTCTCTTCCTCCGGTTATTCAGCCCATAGAAACGCCGGAAGAAAGCTATTCAGAAACCGTTAAAAAAGTCATTCAAATAGTTCTATCTGACAAAGAATTCATAAATGAAACAAACGTTCGTATAATTCCACAAATTCATAAACTCATAGGGATAAAGTAGTGTTCTGGCTCTACAACTTACTGATACTACTATCCATACCAGTTTTTCCATTGATAAAGCTTAAAAGTAAAAAAAGAGGAAACGTATCTTTAAAAAATCGCCTTTCATCTTTTGTTCCCCCAAAAGCCAGAGGCAGAATTCTCCTTCACGCCGCCAGCATTGGTGAAATCAACACATGTAAACCACTCATAGAAACTTTGAAAGACAGAATAGCCATAACCACCTTTACAGATTACGGACTCTCAAGAGCAAGAAAACTCTTCCCTGAAGTCCCATCAAGAGTAATTCCACTTGACTTCTATCCCCTCACAAAGTCTTTTCTGAAAAGAGGCAGATTTAGAAAAATCCTCATATTTGAAACAGAAATCTGGCTTTCCCTTCTAAGGTCGGCAAAAGAACTTAATATCCCGGTATACTTCATAAGCGGCAAAATATCTGAAAAAACTTTCAAACGCCTGCAAAAATTCAAACCCTTCATATTCCCACTCCTCTCAAACGCTGTTTTTTTAGCAAAAAGCGAAACAGACGCAATAAAAGCCAGACAGCTAGGCTTTAAAGAAACCAGAGTAGTAGGGAATCTAAAATTCGCCTTCACGCAACCTGAAAAAGTGCCCCTAACAGTGAAAGGAAACAGAAAAATTATCCTCTGGGGAAGCACGCACGAAGGCGAAGAAGAATTAGCCGTCAAAACCCATTATTACCTCAAATCCAAAGGTCTAAATCCGCTAACCATAATAGCCCCAAGGCACATCAATAGAAAAATCCCCACCCCACCTTCCCAAACCACTTTCCGCAGCCAGACAAAAGTGGTTGAAGAAAATGTAGAATTCTACGTAATAAACACTATAGGAGAACTATCTTCCCTTTACGCTTACTGCGACGTAGCAGTCATAGGAGGAAGTTTCGTAAAAGGAATTGGAGGGCACAACCCTGTGGAAGCAGCAGCCTGGAAAAAACCTGTGATAGTAGGAAAGCACGTTGAATCTTTTGAAGACGTCGTGGAAACGCTACAAATACCTAAAATAGAAGCATCTCAAATATCGGAAACGCTAAAAAAACTACTATCAAACGAAGCGGAAAGAGAAAACCTTGCAGAAAAAATCCACAAAAACTACCTTAAACAGAAAAACGTGTTGGAAAAGATTCTCAAGGCTATAGGAGAAAGCGATTGAACGCAGAAACGTTAAGAAAGAAAGTAGCTAAAAAAGAAGGTGCTTACGCCCTTCTATACCCCCTATTTTTCGCACTATCAATTCTCTACTGTGCAATTGCAAGAATAAGAAACAAATTCTACGACTGGAAAATCCTCCCCTCAACCTCCTTCCCAATTCCCGTCATATCCGTAGGCAACGTAATTGCAGGCGGCAGCGGAAAAACCCCCTTAGTTGAATCAATCTACACCATCTTAGAAGAATCCGGATTCCGCCCGGCAATCGTTACAAGAGGCTATAAAGGAAACTTTAAAGGAACCGCCATAGCCACACCTGATGCGAAAAAGTTTGGAGATGAAGCTTCCGTCTACGCGCTCAAAAACTACTTTACTGTAGTCAGCAAAGACAGGGCAAAAGGCGTTCAATTCGCTGCAGAAAACGGCGCAAACGCAGTAATATTAGATGACGGCTTCCAGCACAGAAAGGTAATTCCCACAATCAACATAGTTGCAATAGACCCATTCAAGCCCTTCGGAGACAACAGATGCCTACCATTAGGATTACTGAGAGAACCCCTATCAGGGCTTGAAAGAGCAGATGCCTTCGTAATAACAAGAGCAAACGTAGTAAGCAAAAAGCGTCTTGAAAGCGTTGAACTATACCTCAAAACCTACCGCAAACCCATCTTTTTCGGCAGTCAGGAATTCAAATACTGGATAAACAAAAACTTCCAGAAAACCCTACCACCCGAAAAAGAGATAGACGTCTTCTGCGGAATCGGAAATCCCGGACAGTTCGTTGAAATGCTCATAAAAATGGGATTTAAAATAAGAAACCTTTTCATCTTTGAAGACCACCACAACTACACAGAAAAAGAATTAGAAGAGCTATCAAAACTTCAAAACCCCGTAACAACAGAGAAAGACCTGATAAAAATCCACGATAAAATAAACTTTGACGTTAAAGTACCCGTTCTCAGAATGGAAGTTTCCGGACTGAAAGAGTTTCTTCTAAACAACATAAAAAACGTAGAAAAAGCTGAAGAGGAGAACCTTGAAGAAGGTATCGCACCTGCTGGAGTATCTGCTTTTGAAAGCAAGTCTCTCCTTTCTACAAAACGTTAGCAGAGAAACGGCATTTAAAGTAGGAGATGTTCTATCAAATTTAGCCTACAACGTGCCAAGAATAAAAAAGGTAACAGAAACTAACCTGAAATTTACAGGATACCCGGCGTCAATAGGCATAAAAAGCCTGCAGAACTTCGTCAGGTGTTCCATAGACTTTTTCCGTTCACAAAAATATTCCTTTGAAGAACTCTCATCTCTTGTAGAAGAATGCCCCCTTGAAAAAATCCCCCCCGGCGGCGGCATCCTCCTTACAGCCCACATAGGCAACTGGGAACTGATGGGTGCTTACTTTTCCGTAAAATCGGGCGGAAAACTATCAGTTATAGCAAAGCCAATGAAAAACAAAAAAGTTGACGCCCTCATCAACAGTATCCGTCAGAAATGGGGAACAAAAGTCATACCAACCGGTAACGTCATAGAGATGGTAAAAGACCTGAAAAGAGGAAGATACGTAGGAATACTCCTTGACCAGAGACCAAAAGTCAAAGAAGGCGTCCTCACAGAATTTTTGGGGAGAAAAACCTATACCAACAAAGGTGCAGCCATACTCAGTATAAAGACAGGAAAACCTGTAATACCTGCCTTTTGTTTTGTAACGGATAAAAACAGATACAGAATAGAAATCGGAAGCCCCATCTATCCAGAAAACAAATCGGTAGAAGAACTAACTGTTCTATACACGAAAGAGATAGAAAAAGCCGTAAAGAAACATCCAGAACAGTGGTTCTGGTTCCACAACAGGTGGAAAAATTCCCCCGAATTCAAAGAGTTTTTAAAAACTCCCCCCTAAAGGGGGAGAAAAACTAAAACTCAAGGTTATAAAAAACCTCTATTCCTTTAAATACAGCACCGCCGTTCAACATTTCCTCAATTCTCAAAAGCTGGTTGTATTTGGCATTACGCTCACTCCTTGCAGGCGCACCAGTCTTAATTTGACCGCTGTTAACAGCAACAGCTAAATCTGCAATAAAAGTATCTTCCGTCTCACCAGACCTGTGAGATATAACTGTTGTATAGTTCGCCTTCTTCGCCATCTCAATAGCGTCAAGAGTTTCAGTCACCGTTCCAATCTGGTTAAGCTTTATAAGTATGGAATTGGCAAAACCTTCCTTGATACCAATTCTTAAAAGGTCAACGTTCGTAACAAATACGTCATCACCTACAAGCTGAACCTTATCACCAAGTGCAGCCGTTAAAAGTTTCCATCCCTCGTAATCATCTTCAGCCATGCCGTCTTCAATAGAGATAATAGGATACTTTTCTACAAGCTGCCTATAAAAATCAACAAGTCCTTCTCTATCAAACTTTTTCCCTTCACCTTCAAGCTCGTAAACGCCATCACCCTTGTAGAACTCTGAAGATGCAGCATCAAGAGCTATCATAATATCTTCACCGGGAACGTAACCTGCCTCTTCAATAGCCCTCAGAATAACCTGTATTGCCTCTTCGTTTGAAGCAAGGTTCGGTGCAAAACCACCTTCATCTCCTACGTTCGTAGAGTGTCCCATTCTCTTCAAAACCTTCTTAAGAGTATGGTAAACCTCAACGCCCATCCTTAAAGACTCAGAAAGACTCTCCCCACCAACAGGCATAATCATAAATTCCTGCAGGTCAACGTTGTTATCTGCATGAACACCACCGTTAAGGATGTTCATCATAGGAACTGGCAACTCTTTAGCGTTAGTTCCACCTATATACCTGAAAAGCGGCAATCCTAACTCCTCAGCAGAAGCTCTACACACAGCCATAGAAACGCCGAGTATAGCGTTAGCTCCAAGATTGCTCTTGTTTTCTGTTCCATCAAGTTCAAGCATAAGCCTGTCTATATTCACCTGGTCTGTTGACTCAAGACCGATAAGTGCAGGAGCGATAACTTCGTTTACGTTCTTAACAGCCTTCAAAACACCCTTCCCCATATAACGCTTAGGGTCTTTGTCTCTCAGCTCTAAAGCTTCCTTTTCACCTGTAGAAGCCCCACTCGGAACAGCAGCCCTTGCAACAACACCACTTTCAAGAGCCACCTCTACTTCAACAGTAGGATTACCTCTTGAATCAAGAATTTCTCTCGCTCTTACATCAACTATTCTGGACATCTATACCTCCTTCATAAAGCTTTTTCAGTTTATCACAAACCTTTCCCGTATAATCCTCAATCTCAAAAATCCTCCCCTCCTCACTCTCTCTACAGCTCACAACAACGAAAGGAAGACCTTCAAGTTCCTCCAAAACCGGCTCTCCCCACTCTATCGCCTTTATCCTCTCATCCTCCAAAATCTCTTCAATCCCAATATCCTCAAAATTTCCTTTTACCCTGTAAAGGTCCATATGAACAAAGTTATCGTACTCGTGAACAACGTTAAATGAAGGGGAAGAAATCTCATTTTCCGAGATTCCCATAGCAACAGCCATTCCTCTTACAAACTCCGTCTTCCCACAACCCAAATCGCCTTTCAAAATCACAACTAAACCAGGAAAAGAAACCTTTCCCAAAAGTCTTCCCAAATTCCTCGTATCTTCAACAGTTCTGCATAAAAACTCACATCTATTCAACTCTCTGACCCACAAGAGCAACTTTCTTAATACCGCTCTTTCTCAAAACGTCCAAAAGAGTAAAAACGTACCTGTAAGGCGTATCCTTATCAGCCTTAATAAAAATCTTTTTATCCTTTGGAAGAACAGAAGCAAGTTTTACAGGGTCGGTATAAACCTTCCCTTTAAAATAGATTTTTCCCCACTTATCCATAACAACCTTCACTATTCCTGCAGTGCTCTCAACAGCTGCACCGCCCTTTGGAACCTGAACCTTTATCTCTCCACCAGAAATAAACTCGGTTGTAACGGCAAGAAAGATAACAAGCATAAGGGATAAGTCCAGAATAGGAGAAAGGTTAATATCAGCAATAAGTGACTTCTTATTTTCCCTTAACTTCAATTTCTCTTCCTCATAAAATCTTCATGGGCTTTTTTCCACAGCACAGCAGCTTCCTTACACTCCTCAACAGTCGGAACGAGCGCAATTCTGAAAAAACCCTCTCCACCCTCACCGAAGAATTCACCCGGCGAAACAACTATTCCGTAGTTAAGCAGATGAACTGCATACTCCTCACCAGAAACACCTTCAGGAAGCTTCACCCAGAAATAGAAAGTCGCTTCAGGAACTTCAAACTCCAGTCCCAACTCTTTAAACAACTCAGCAAAAACGTCCCTCTTACGACGGAAAATCCCCCTTCTCTCTTCAACGTGCTTCTCATCCTCCCACGCAGCTTTTGCAGCCTGCTGAACGAAATCTTGAGATGCAACGCCAAAAGAAGAACGCCACTTTAAATAGGTAGAAACTATTTTCTCATCACCTGCAACAAAACCGGAACGGTAACCCGTCATTCCGCTTCTCTTAGAGAGGGAATGGAAAACCACTGCTCCTTCTTTACCAACCTGGAGTAAAGACGGCGGCTTACTCTCAAAGTAAATCTCCGTATAACACTCATCCGAACACAGAATAATTCCGTATTCCCTACAAATACCGTAAACCTCTTCCAAATAAGAAAGAGAAGCTACAGCTCCCGTAGGGTTATGAGGGTAGTTAATCCACACAATAGCCGTCTCTTCAAGTAAAGAAGAAGGCAGTTTATCAAGCCTTAATAGAAACTGCTCTTCATATTTCAATCTAACAGGAACAGTTTCACCGCCAGCAAAAAGCGTTCCCCTTTCGTAAACAGGATACGCCGGCATCCCGTAAATTACTTTCCTCCTTTCAGAGTCGATATCTATAAAAACCAAAGGAAAGTGAAAAATCGCCTCTTTAGAACCGGAAGTCGGAATAACTTCACGTTCTGGATTCAGAGAAACGCCAAACCTTTTCTCAAACCACCTTGCAATTGTTTCTCTCAAATCCTTTCTTCCCTTAACAGTAGGATACTGGCTAACTTCAGGAACAGCCTTTATAAGCGCCTCCCTGATAAAGGGAGGCGTTGGCTCTTTAGGGTCACCAGTCCCAAAATCGTATATCTTCAATCCCTTAGCTTTCGCTTCCTCTTTAGCTCTATTAAGCCTATCCTGCGGGTAAGCTTTAAGAGAACGAACCTTGCTGTTCATACAAACTCCCTAAAAGGTAAATCCTGCTTCAGCAAAAGCACCTTTTATTTTAATGTCGGAAGAGATATCGCTTATATCGTCAATCTTAAGTCTCTGATACCTGTATCCTACACCAACAAAAAGTCTTTTCACAGGATAAACCTTAAACTCTCCTGTCAAGTCGTAAAACTGACTTCCAGAGTAACCTATCCAGTTTCCTGAAAACTCCAAACCAAGTTTTTCAACAGGTTTAATAACTCCATCAAGGTGAACCATAGGCACAGGAATAGTAGCAGATTTTGATTCACTCTTTTTGTCGTTGGTAATAGGAGAAACAGCTACAACTTTAGCGTAGCCATCTATCACTTTAACGTTAACGCCCCAGTTTAAATCAATCTTTCCTGCCGTAAGTGCTTTAACAAACGGAACGCCATAGGTAAGAGTAATATCTACCTGATTAGCTCTAAATTCAGCGTCCACTTTGTCTGTTGCATTAACCGTAATATCACCAAACGTAAAGTTTACTGTTGGTGTTCCGCTACCTGTAAATTTCATCTTTGTATATTGAACTTTTACATCCGGCAAAATAGGAATTCCTTTAATCGCAAACCAACCTTCAGGTCTTGTTTTACTGGAAAAGTGCAAATCACTCTTTAAATCAACGTGCGTAGTAGCAGAAACTCCTGTCCCAGAAACGTTATCCTTCTTATACTCTATCCACCCTGTAGGGTTTTCTTTCCAGCCTCCTGCTCCTCCCTCAATAGTAATAGCATAGGAAGCTGAAGTAGAAACTAAAAGCACTGCAACAGCTGATAAAAACCTCTTCATAACCACTTCCCTCCCTTTATTTTAGTTTTGATTAATTAACTCTTTCAATTTTTCCAACACTTTCTCAGCATGCCCGTTAGCCCTGACCTTCTTCCATACGTAAGCTACCTTCCCATCAGGGTCTATGAGGTAGGTACTTCTGACAACCCCGTAATACTCACGACCGTAAGATTTTTTAAGCTGCCACGCACCATAAGTTTTTACAACTTCCTTATTTACATCGCTAAGAAGTGTAACCCTCAACTCTTTTTTATCCTTAAACTTTTTATGACTCTCAACCGAATCAGGACTAACTCCTAAAACAACAGCTCCTAACTTCTCAAATTCACCTAAAAGTTCACTAAACTGTTGAGCCTCTTTAGTGCATCCAGGTGTATTATCCTTCGGATAGAAATATAGAACCACCCATTTGCCCTTTAAGTCTTTTAAACATAGTTCTCTACCTGTATCGTCAGGCAAACAAAACTCTGGCGCCTTCTGTCCAACTTCAAGCAAAATAGCCTCCCGAAATTGGTTTCCAGAATTATATCCAAAACACTTGCTTTTACCGAATTAGTGCTATAAACTTTCCCCCGTCAAATCCAATCCAAGGGTGGAGGAAATAGAATGCCCAATACAAAATCCGCTAAAAAGAGACTTCGCCAAAACATAAAGAGAAGAGAGAGAAACAGGTACTACGTAAGAAGAATGAAAACAGAAGCAAAGAAAGTTCTCAAGGCTGTTGAAGAAGGAAACCTTGAAGCAGCAAAAGAGCAACTTAAAGTAGCTATGAAGTGGATAGAAAGAGCTGCAGCAAGGGGAGCAATCCACAAAAACGAAGCTGCAAGAAGACAATCAAAAGTGGCAAAAGCCGTTGCCGAGCTTGAAAAGAAATTTGCAGCTGCCCAATAACTAAACTATATTTTTAGAGCAACAATAAAAGAGTAGGACCGTAGCTCAGTGGGAGAGCGCCACCTTGACGCGGTGGAGGTCAGGGGTTCGAAACCCCTCGGTCCTACCATTTTTCTTTTGAGGTAACCTAATGATAGACTTTTCTCTATACGTAATTACAGACGAACGCTATCTCAACGTCTTTAATATCTACGAAGCAGTAGAAAGAGCTATTTTCGGCGGTGCTACAGTAATTCAGTACAGAGCGAAAAGAAAAACAGCAAAAGAGATGTTTGAAGAAGCCTCTTTAGTAAGAGAGGCAACTAAGCATCACGACATTCCATTTATAGTCAACGATAGGTTGGATTTAGCTTTAGCGGTTGAAGCAGACGGAGTCCATTTAGGGCAGGAAGATTTACCTATTGACGCTGCAAGAAGAATAGCAGGCAATCATTTTATAATAGGTCTTTCAACCCATAACTTAAATGAAGTAGAGGAAGCCTCAAAAGAAAAGTTTGTAGACTACATAGGTTTCGGACCTATATTCCCCACAACCACAAAAGAAAATCCAGCCCCCACTACCGGAACAAAACTTCTCTGTGAAGCTGTAAAAATTTCCTCCCTCCCTGTAGTGGCAATCGGCGGCATCAACGAATCAAACGTAGACGAAGTCCTTAAATGTAAGCCTGCTGGCATAGCAGTGGTAAGAGCTGCCTTTGAAAGCGGTGACCCTTACGAAAACGTAAAAAAGCTGAGGGAAAAGATTGAAGGAAAGATTTAAATCCATCGGAGAAAAGTTAATATTCCTCTCCGCCATTATCTTCTCAATTTCCCTTCCAACATCAATAGCGCTGGACAACGTTGCTGCAGGAATCGGAATTTTAGGACTACTTATATACCTGCTCAGCAAAGTTCAATTTCCCCTTCCTCCTATTAAACCGCTTCTATTCTTTACTATCCCTGAATTCATAAGCTCCCTTTTCAACGTTGAAATGCTTAAAAAACTTACAAAATATACGGATATCAATCACCATTTAGTTTCTTATTTCATATCATTCAAAGTGTTTTTGAAAGAAAACAGCAACTTGCTATTGACCCTCCTCTCAATATCCACAATTGTCTCTTCGCTTATCTTAGCTTTTGAAGCCTTCACTCACCAAAGCATCAGACATTTCAACATTCACGCCTTACACCTATTCTCCTCACCTACAAGACCAAGAGGATTTTTAAACAACCCTCTAACCGAAGCAGGCGTTTTATATTTACTCTTTTTGCTATTTACTTTCCTCAGTTTCAAAGAAAACAGAAAACTCTACCCATTAACCGCAATTTTCTCGCTGATAGGTATTATCCTGACTCAAAGCAGGTCTTACTGGCTTGGATGTGGACTGTTTTTCTTCCTGCTATTCTTTTACAGCTTAAAGAAACACAAAAAAATTTCTATTGTTATAGCTTTACTCTCACTACTTTCTATAGGCTTAGTTACAACAATTCCCTCACTCAAACACCGATTAGAAAGTATAGATAACGTCAAAACAAATGCGAGTAACATAGATAGACTAACCATCTGGAACTCCTATCTCAAAGCCTTCAAATATGAATACTCTCCTCTACAACTTTTAATAGGCGCTGGAGAAAAAGGAAAGCAGTTAGCTGCTAAACACCTTGAAGAAAGCTTCAAAGAAATCTATAAAAGAACTGAATCCAAAGAGAAAGAATTAGCCCATTTCCATAGAGGCGAAACCCACAACATCTACCTTAAATTTTTGGCAAAATACGGAATATTAGGACTTTTAGGCTACCTCTTATTCTGGCTATACATACTATACTTCAACTTTAAGTTTTCCAAAATCCTCCCTCCTCTCTCCATCATCTCTTTCGGCTATTTAGGCTTCATGTTAGCAGGCTTCTTTGAAAATAACTTCACCGACGCAGAAATCCAATTCACCCTCTTTTTCCTATTAGGATTCAACTTTGCAGTCATCAAAAAACTAAAAGACAATTTGCCTTCCACCCAATAAACCATACATTTATTTCAAATAAAATTAGACGAGGGCAACAATGTTCATAGCTAAATTCAAATACATGGATACAGAAAAAACCGGACTTGCTACTTCAGAAATCAAACTCAACTACAACGAAAAAGCGGTAGTAAAAACAGACAGAGGGGAGGAAATAGTCAAAATCCTCAATACTTACGACTTTGACGAACAGGCGCTCTTAAAATTCAATCTTTCTCCCTCTTCTCTCTACAAACTCCTCAGAAAAGCAACAGAAGAAGACCTGAATAAATTTACAGAAAACGAGTTATTCTCAACTGAAGCGCTTGAAATATGCAAGGAAAAAGTTGAAAAACATCAACTACCGATGAAGTTAGTTAAAGCCTACACAACCTTAAATAGAGAAAGAATAGTTTTTTACTTTACAGCAGAATCCCGCGTTGACTTCCGCCAGTTAGTAAGAGATTTGGCTTCACACTTTAAAACAAGAATAGAACTAAGACAAATAGGCGTTCGCGACGAAGTTAAAATGATAGGCGCCGTAGGAATGTGCGGTAGAATCTGTTGCTGCAAAGAGTTCCTTGAATGTTTTGATTCTGTATCCCTGAACCTTGCAAGGCTTCAAGGACTCCCTCCCAACCCTGCAAAACTTTCAGGAACGTGCGGAAGGCTAATGTGCTGCCTCAAATACGAAGAAGCCAACTACTACATCAAAAACTTCCTCCCCGATGTCGGAGAAGAGATAGAAACCCCCGAAGGGAAAGGAACAGTCGTTGATGTTAACGTCATACTGGAAACCATCACGGTGGAAATAGAGGGACTGGGAAGAAAACAGTTTTCCATAAGACAATTTATAACCGAAGAAATATGGAACAAATACATAGAAAAGCTAAAAGAAAGAACCGATGATAGATTCAAATGCTTTACAAGAGCTGGAGTTATAGGCAATGAAAGTGATTCAGACGTTAACGAGTCCGCTGAATAAACTCTTTATATACGAAACAGAAGATGGATTCAACGTTGAATCGGTCTTTTATAAAGGAGAACGCCTCTGTATATCAACTCAAGTAGGATGTCCCATAGGTTGCTGTTTTTGTGCTTCCGGAATGAAAGGTTTTTTCAGAAACTTAACAGCAGAAGAAATAATAAAGCAGTATGAACTTCTAAAAAATCAGCTTCCAATAAAAGGAATAGCCATAGCAGGAATAGGAGAACCAGCTTTTAACGTAGAAAACGTCGTAGAAGCCATTAACTACTTCAGGAAAATCGGACTAAAAGTAACAATAAGCTCAACAGGATATCCCCTCAAAAACTTTAAAACTCTAATTGAATCAAATCATAACGGACTAACCATCTCTGTTCACGCTGTCTCTTCAGAAAAAAGAGAAAAGATATTTAAATTAAAAGAAAACCTAAATGAAATATTAAACGTAGTAGAGGAACACCTTTCCCAATCCTCTTCCTCACGGAGAAAAAAATTCCAGTTAGGCTACCTCCTCATAAAAGGTCTAAACGACAGCGAGGAAGAACTCAGAAAATTAGCAGAACTGGCGAAAAAGCACCGCTTTACCGTAATGCTTATGATGTTCAATGAAGTTAAAGGAATTCCTTATAAAGCTGTATCAAAAGAAGAATACGAAAAAGCTTTCCTGTTTCTAAGAAAACACGGAGTAAGAATAACCCTTAGCAATCGGTTCAGAACAGATAAATTAGGAGGATGCGGAACCCTAACAATAGCAAGAATGGCAGGAGGAAGGGATGATAGTTAAAGAAGGAGAACTTCCCGGAATAGGAAAGAAATACTCCTTAGTGACAGAAAACGGCGACACCATAGTTGTAGTAATCCACCACACAGGTAAAAGAGAAATCTACTACTTTGAAGATGACAGCGAAGAGCCAGAAGCCGTTATAGAACTGACAGACGAAGAAGCAAGAACGTTAGGAACAATCTTAGTAGGAGCTCTCTTCCAGCCAACCTCCGATGAAGAAAAGATTGGCTTTCTTATGAAGCACCTCGCTTTTGAATGGATAAAAATCCCCGAAAACTCCTTCCTCTGCGGCAAAAGCATAAAAGAATTAGAAATTAGAAAGAAATTTGGCGTAATCATCGTTGCAATAATAAGAGATGGAAACGTGATAGTCTCTCCATCTCCCCTTTTCCAGCTTCAGCCGGGCGATACAATCGTAGTTGTTGGAAGCCTTGAAAACATCAAAAATTTCCTCAAAGCTGTAGAGGAGAAAAAATCGTAATGGAAGCAATTCTTACCCACCTGACAATATTTCTAACAGCACTACTATTTTCTTACATCCTGTCAAAAAAAACCGGTATTCCAGTAATCCCCATTTACATCGTTGCCGGAATACTTATTTCCACAATAGCCCATATTCACGAAGCGCATATTTTTGAAACCTTAGGAGTCATTCTCCTGCTTTTCTACATAGGACTTGAATTTTCAGTTGCTGAATTAGAAAAAAACCTTAAAAACATACTCTCTGTAGGAGTTACAGACCTCGTTTTAAACGTCACCCCTCTTTTTGTCGTAGCAAAGCTGTTAGGTTTTGACAACTTCACTTCTTTCGTTCTTTCCATAATTCTCTATCCAAGTTCTTCCGCAATAATCTCAAAACTACTTATAGACTACAGAAAATTAGCAAACCCGGAAGTTGACCCCGTTCTCTCCATTTTGGTCTTTGAAGACATTGCCGCTGCCATATTCTTAGCCCTCATTTCAAACCTATCATCTACCAACTCTTCCCCAACTGCTTCCTTAGCCATAACGTTTAAAATATTCCTCTTCATTTTCATAGCTTTCATAATCGTGAAAAACACAAACAAACTTATAGACATAGCCTTTCACAGGTTAGGAACGTCTTCAGAATTTGTAGTTCTACTTACCGGAAGCCTTATGTTTTTGATAATAGAAGCAACCTTAGGTTTCGGTCTTTCTGAATCTATAGGCGCATTTTTAGCCGGAACGCTATTCGCAGAAAGTTCCTTCAAGCATCAGGTAGAATCCGTAGTAATTCCATACAGAGACCTTTTAGGAAGTCTGTTCTTCCTCAGCTTCGGACTATCAATAGACCCGAAAATATTTTCAGTAGAGATAATTCCACTTCTTACCCTCCTTTTAATTCTCTCTTTTGCAACGAAAATCCTCACCGGCATCGCAGCCGCCAAGCTCTACGGTTTAAAACTTAAAAGGGGAGTATCTGCAGGAATAATGCTCCTACCAAGAGGAGAGTTTTCCATATTAGTAGCAGCTTCAACTCCCAAACTGCTTCCTCTAACAGCCCTTTACGTTCTTACATCCTCAATCATCGGCTCAATAACCCTAAAAGAGTCTGATAAACTACTTTCCGTAATCTTCCGCAAAAAGAAAAAGCGAAAAAGTAAACTTACAAGAAGTCAGCTACTGGGGGAGTAAATGTTTATAACCTTTGAAGGTATAGAAAACTGCGGAAAATCCACCCAATCCAAGCTCCTCTACGAGTGGCTCTTAGACAACGGCTACTCAGTAATACTAACCAGAGAACCCGGTGGAACGCCGTCAGCAGAAGAGATAAGAGATTTTCTCCTGAAAAACCGAGAAGAACACTTCCCACCTTTTTCTGAAGTGTGTCTATACATAGCAGCAAGAGGATTCCACGTAAAAAACCTTATAAAACCTGAACTTTCAAAAGGAAACGTAGTAATATGCGACCGCTTCTCCGATTCCACAATCGCTTACCAGGGCTACG
This sequence comes from Desulfurobacterium pacificum, assembly GCF_900182835.1. NCBI lineage: Bacteria > Pseudomonadati > Aquificota > Aquificia > Desulfurobacteriales > Desulfurobacteriaceae > Desulfurobacterium > Desulfurobacterium pacificum. The sequence continues at coordinate 17,221 of NZ_FXUB01000006.1, read as the reverse complement.
GCAGAGGGTTACCGATAGATTTAATAAAAAGAATGGACGAGCAAGCAAGAGAAGGAATCAAACCCGACATTACATTTCTCATTGATATCCCCGTAGAAGAAAGTTTTAAAAGGTTAAAAGAAAAGGAAAAAGATAGGATAGAAAGCGAAAGTGTAGAATTCCACGAAAAAGTAAGAAACGGTTTTTTAGCGATAGCAAAAGAAGAACCTGAAAGAGTAAAAGTGATTGACGGCATAAAACCGATTGAAGAGATATTCAAAGAGATACTTACCGTAGTAATGGAGAAGTTACAATGTCCCTAAATACAATCATCGGACACTCTTTTCAGATAAATAAAATCAAAGAGTTACTTCAAAAAGATGCATTTCCACAGAGCTCCATATTCTCCGGTGTAGAAGGCATAGGTAAAAAACTCATCGCCTTTGAAATTCTAAAAACGCTAACAAAAAGCGAAATGAACGTAAAAGTGATAGGAACAGAAAAAGGCGCAACGATAGAAGAGATAAGAGAATCTTCTTCCTGGCTCTTCACAAAACCGCAATCAGGAACAGGTAAAGGGCTCATAATAGATAATGCCGATGAGATGAGAAGAGAAGCAGCAAATGCCCTCCTTAAAACCCTTGAAGAACCACCCTCTTACGGATACATAATACTGATAACCAAAAACGAAAATGCCCTTCTGCCAACCATTAAATCCCGCTGTAAGATATTTCGTTTTTCCCGACTAAACAACTCTAACGTAGCTTACATATTAGAAAAACAAGGCTTGGAGTATAACGAAAAAATCCTCAAACTCTGCGGTGGCAGCCCCGGAATAGCCATAAGACTCCTTGAGAGCCAAGTTCCAGAACTGATGGAAGAGTTTTCTTCTTTCCTCAAAACGAAAAACAAAGCTCAAAACCTTTTAAAATTCAGCTCAAGTTTTGCTAACATTTCCCGTGAAGAAATGGAACTGTTTTTAACAGCCTTAGAAAACTTACTACTTGAAAAGGACGCCTTTTTCCAATGGATGCCGCTAATTCAGAAAGCAAAAAGCTACTTAAAATTCTTTGCTAAACCCCAATCGGTAATAGAATGGATGGTTCTAAGCACGCTCTTTAAAAAAGAGAGGAGGTAAAATTGACCGAATACCAGGAGAGAATAATCAACTGGCTTAGAGAACTCAAAGAGAAGGAAAAACCAACCGAAGTAATAAGCTTTTACAACGGTCTTCCCATAAGAACGAGAGTAAACGTTTTAGATGTTGACGATTCCGGCAAATTCGTCCACTGGAACTTCACTCCTAAACTCCAGTTAGCAGTAGAGGAAACAGGAAAAATATTTACCCCTTTCTTTGACAAGCTCTACAAAACTTCAAGGATGCTTGAATCCCCCGTTATCTACTACAGCAAAGATTTTATGGAAACGACACTGCCCAAACCAACAGCAGATGGAAGGTTTAACAGAGAATACCTGCGAATCTCCGTTTCCGACACTCTACCACTTAAAGCAAAACTAATAGTCAACAACAAAACAGTAGAAGCAACCCCTATAGATATTTCGGAAGGAGGAATAGGACTACTCATACCCGAGAAGGACCTTGAAAGCGGAGAAAAAGTCCATCTCATAGTGGAATTTCCATCATGCAGAACTGCAGAAACAGAAGGAGAAGTAGTAAGAGTAGAGAACACATCTAAAGGGAGAAGAACAGGAATAAAATTCATTAACCCCTCTAAAGCATTCCAAAACGAAGTTAACAGATATATAATGGCGAGACAGAGGGAAATCATGAATCAAATCAGGATGTTGGCAGAATGAGCGAAACAGAGGCACTTCTAACTTCTCTTGAGAAACTACTGTTAAAAGAAAGGGAACTTCTACTAAAGGGAATCAAATCGGCAAAAGAAGCTCAGGAAATAGAGAAAATTGAAGGACAAAAGTTGGAAGTTCTTTCAAAAATTGCGCAACTAAACGAAGAAGAACTAAAACCTTTCAAAGAAAAGGTCAAAGTTCTCAGCTCATTAAACGCAGAAATCAAAAATTTACTCATAAACAACATGAACTTCCTTGAATCCATCATGAAAGAACTCTTCCCCGAAGAAAATATCACTTACGGCAACAAAAATAGCAAGCAGTCCCTTTTCAATAAAAAAATTTAAAGATTTTCTCCTCCTTCCGATAATCAATTATGATAAACTCTATTAAAGGGGAAAAATCATGATTAACGGTATAGACAACGTAAGTGTTCAAGTAAACGTTGAGTTGATGAAAAAGATGCTTGAGTTTCAAAAGGAATTAATGCAACAACTAATAGAAGGTTCTCTCTCAAACGTTTCATCTAACATAGATAACTCCGTCCACAGCGGACAGATAATCAATCTGTTAGTTTAGGAGGCACAATGGCACTATTCGCTGCCCTTTCAATAGCAAGCCAAGCGTTACTTGCCAACAAAACAGCGATAAACACTACCAACAGAAACATGTCTAACGCCTATACTGATGGATATTCAAGAGAAGTTCCGGTATTTACCGATGTTCCAGGTGGTGGAACGTCAATAGAAACGATAAAAAGAGTCTTCAGCAAAATGTACTTTACAAGGTACGTATCCCAAAACCAAAATTACAATTCCCTCTCTTCATATCAAGACATATTAGAACAGATAGAAAGCGTCTTTAATGATATGCAGGGCAGCGGCTTCTCAAACGAACTAAACAAATTCTTTGACGTTATGAACGACATCGCACTCAACCCTGCTGATTTAGCTCCAAGGGCTGAGTTTATATCTACGGCACAAGCACTGGTAGGACGCATAAGAGACAGTTACTCAACGTTATCAGAGATTAAGCAAACAGCAGTAAACAAAATAAGAGATGAAATCAACGCTCTAAACGACAAATTAAAAGCCTTAGCAGAGGTAAACAAAAACTTAAAACTTTACGCTGACTCACCTGACAGATTAAATCAATACCTGGACAAAAGAGACCAGCTCATAAAAGAGATAAGCGATACGTTAGATGTGAAAGTTCAAATGAACGACAACGGAACTGTAAATCTATTCACAGCAAAAGGTTTCGCTTTGGTCTTAGATGATAGGGCGAACACAATAGAATTTAAAACAGATGAAAACAACAATCCCCAGATATACGTATCATCTACAAACATAACAAGAGATATAGAAAACGGAACTATAGGCGGAACTTTAAAAGGAATAAACGCTATAAACGAAGCTATAGATAAACTTAATACGTTTACCACAACGTTTGCCAATGCAATAAACAACCAACAAGAACAGGGTTACGACCTATACGCCACACCAGGTTCAACCACCCCCAATGGAGAAGCTCTATTTACTACGGACAACGGAAGCACAACCATAGACGCTTCAAACATAACGTTAAACTTCACAGACCCCAAAAAAATAGCCGCTGCAAGCAGCTCAGACAATTTAAATGCTGACAATGAAAACATAAAAGCAATGATATCTTTAAAAGACAACACATGGGCGGACCTTAACAACATGAGTTTCTCCGAGTACTACAACACAGAAATCGTATCTGCACTTGGAAGTGAATTAGAGTACGTAAAGAACAGAACAGAAAACAGCAAATTTCTTTTAGACAGTATAGAAGATAAGATGAAAGAACTATCATCCGTTAACATGGATGAAGAGTTAATTAATCTTACAAAATATCAGAGAGCTTACGAAGCTGCCGCAAGAGTAGTAACCGTTACAGATGAACTACTCCAAACAGTATTAGGAATGGTGGGGTAAAAAATGAGAGTGCCTGATATAAAATTTTTTGACCTATTTCTAAAATACGATAGAGAAAGGGAAACAACATTACAGAGGAAAACAGAAGAATTATCTTCTGGAAAACAACTCCTTTACCCTTCCGACAACCCTGTTGATGCTGCAAGAGTTCTCCGATTCAAAAGGTTAATATCAACTTTTGAAAGGTTCAACAGAAACATTGACTTTGCCAAAACATCACTTGAAAATGGAGAATCTGTTTTAGATACCGTTGTCAATACTCTCCAAGAGGCAAGAGCCAAAATAGTTCAGGTTATGAACACAGGCATCATAAATGAGGAAGACGCCAAAACGTTAGTTGACTACTTTAAAGCAGTCAAGGAATATATAATCAATCAGGCTAACTTCAAAATCGGAGATAACTACATCTTTGGAGGGGTAAAAGTTCAAGACCCTCCCTTTGATTCTGATGGAACTTATAATGGGAGTACAAACGTTACAACCGTTGCTGTAGCAAATGGAGTGGAAGTAAACCTAAACTTCAACGGAGCTGAAGCGTTCGGAGTAAACTCCACAAGCGGAAAAATCACATCAGTAGAAGTAATTGACCAGATAATAAATATCATTGAAAGCGGCAATATTAACCAACTAAACACAGCAACAATAATAGTAGACGGCACTCAAATGAAACTACTTGACGCTTTTGACAAAGGGCTCAATCAAATTATGGAGTACCGTTCAATATTAGGAACTCAAATAGCAACAGTAGAAAATCTAAAAACTCAGAACGAAAACTTAAGACTTCACTATTCAGACTTAGTATCAAAATTAGAAAATGCTGACTATGCCCAGACCATCTCTGAATACGAAAAGGCGAAAACTGCTTACGATGCATTACTTGCTGCCATACAGCAGACCAAAGACTTATCACTGCTTAAATACTACAGATAATGAACGTCTTTAGTTGTTACGTTGATGTAGAACGTTTTTTAGGACTTCCTGTTAAGGAGTTAGTTAGATTTTTAGTATGTCTCCCCTACCACCTGCGGATTCCCACTATCGTTTTAATAGCCAACTTTTTCCAGCACGTAGATAAGACAAAAGACTTTATAGAATTTGAAAGAACAAAAAGAGAGGAATTCTTTAACAGCATCCCTTTAAAAGAACACAGCAAGACAAGACTCTGGAAATTACTTAAAAACTTTTTCCTTAAACACTCCGAAAACTTATCAGGCAAGGAAATCCCTCAAAACGACCTTATAGCTCTACGAAAAGGAAGACTCTTTGAAGAGTTGGTTTTTAACTTAGGACCAATAAACAGAAAAGCGGTAACCCTCACGTGTCTCCACTGCCAGCCGATGGTAAACAGAAAAAAACTCAAAATTTTTTGCAATAAAAAAGACCTCAGCAGCAAAAATATAGATGTAGCGTTCTGGGGAAGAAACTACGTGGAAGGGTTTGAATGCAAAGGAAACGTTGAATTCTTTATAAGGTTAGGAATGGGAAATTCTGAACGCTCAAGAAAGGTCAAAGAAAAAATCCTCTACCTCCACCTCCTCTCAAAAGAACTCAAAAGATACTTTTCAGACGTCCACATCTACCTTGCAAGTTTCGCGCCGGAAATAGATATTAACTTTTCCATTTCAACCTGCAAAAAGTGGGTTAAGGAATACTGCGGTAATGAGAAACTCCAATTCAGAATAATAACGGTAAAGGATTTCCTCAAAGAAATCTAAATCCAGCCCTTTCTCCTGAAATAGTAGAGAAGGAATAGCGTCACTCCCAACATAAAAATAGAAATAACCCATATACCGTAAGCTTTAGCAGCAAACGGCAGGTTTTCAACATTCATACCGTAAAAGCTGCTTATAAACATCAAAGGTTCAAGAACTGTAACGAAAATGGTGAGCGTTTTCATAATATCGTTCAGTTTAAAAGAAACGAGAGAAGAAAAAACGTTTAAGACGTTCTGAATAAACTCGTGAAGCGTCTCTGCCCTATCGTAAAGTATGGATACCTCATCAAGTAAGTCCCTAAAGTAGTGAACGTTCTCACCTCTCATAAATCCTGGAGCGTAGGAAATCAGAGACCTGTATGTATCTCTTAACTGCTTCAAGGCTCTTCGCAGAGTTAATATCTCGTATGAGAGGTCAGATATGTCTTCCAGCAGCTCAGGGTTCTGCTCTTTAAACACCAAAGCCTCAACTTCGTCAGCCTGTTCTTCCAAAATATCCGTAACAGCTTTAAACTTATCCGCTACAATACTGGAAATTAACCACAAAATTCTCCCCACCCCCTCCTCAAACGGGTTCTCTTCAAGCTGCAGATTCTTCTTGGCTTCCTCAAAAAGCCTTCTACTGCCAACCGTAACGATGTAGTCCTTTCCCCAGAAAACGCACAGTTTCTTCTGTCTGCTGATTCCGCCGTCAAAGTAGTTCATCAAAAGAAATATGTAATCATCAAAAACTTCCACTTTAGAACGGGCTTCCGACCTACAGTCCTCCACAGAAAGCTCATTTATAGACAGCTTTTCAGTTAAAAATTCTTCTATTTCATCGTCAATCCGCCTTATATGTATCCAGCACGGCTTCTCAAGAGAAAGAGAACCATCAAGAAGCGCAGAAGGGTCAACCCTCAAAGTCTCTACCGAATTCCCTTTAGGAACAACTATCCAGACAACGTTTTTCATTACATTTTCCTGTCAAAAAATATGTTCTTCCCGCTCACAGAAAGCGGAATACCGTAACCCAATTTCACCTTCTCAGGAACAAAACCTCCAACAATAGCTGCCTTACCGAAAGAGAACATAACCCTGTTATCAATGCAGTGTTCTGCAGCTACTTTAACGGCAGACCCCACCGCTATTCCCAAATCCCCAACAGCGTAAGAACAGTAAGCACCAACAGCTGCTGACTTTTCACAATTCTCAAAACCGCAAAAGCCGCAGAAGGGAACACCCCTCGGTTTAACTTCCGTTCCTATAAAAACAACAACCAAAGAATCTCTAACGTTTTTCGCATCTCTTATGAAGAACTTAACGTTATTTTCCTCCCCCAACTTTTCCATCAAGTCTGCAACCCTATCTTTCCCTTCACCTTCAAAAACCTTTACATATAAAAGATTCTGTCCCTTCCCCTTAGGTGCTGTTATCGCTGCACAACACATCAACTCCGCAACCGTCCTGACGGCAGAAAGTACGTTAAACTCCATCTCTCCTCTTCTCCTTTAAAAACTCGTTAATCTCTTTCACAACTTTTTCCGGCTGAAGCTTATGTGCTTTCAGAACAACCTCAAGAGGTTCATCTTTAAACCCTTCGCAGTAAAGACACTCTTCTATATAGCGGTAAAGAATATCTTCAACTTCCGGGTACTTTTCAAGGCACTCTCTCAAAGTCATACTCAAGTTAACGAACAAAATACCTCCTTACTGCTCTATCGGTTTAGATAAAACAAAAGCCATATAAGCTAAAGCTAATACCAACATTGCCATAAGAACGTATAAAATCAGCATAATCTTTCTACCCGGCTTTTTTACGCAGGAAGCTTTCCAATTAGAAATTTTATAAAAAGTAAGCGTATAAATAAAAAATCCCCCCAAAAACAACGGGGGGATTCCAAAACTCTAAACGAAACGATTACATCGTCAGGTCAAGTATCTTTCCTGCCCTCTCTATATCCTCAGAAGAAGGCTGTCTGCACTCAGGTGAGGTTTCCTTAATTATCCTTGCAAGGATATAAAGTAGCGTTCCAACAATTTCTGGAAGTCTCTTCTCAAGTTCAGCTTCAAGTGGATACTTTAAAGGTGGCTGTGTAGCTAAAAAGTCAAGAACATCTTTTAACTCAAGAGCTTCTTCCAAATCCCTGAATTTTTGCATAGACTCTAAGAAACCCTTTGTCAAAGGAACGTCACATTCCCAAATAACGTCTCTGTTGTTAAAGCTCGCATTTCTTTCACCAATGAGAAGCAAATCGTACAATTTCTTTTCTACAATGTCCGTGATTTCTTTAGCCTTGTTCTTGTCAATATCAAGGCTCGCAGCTTTTCTGAAAAGAGCTTCTAACTTTGCAAATCCAACAACTGCCATCTCTCTCCTCCTCAAACTTTATTTTAAATTTTCTAAAACTGAATTTAATCTAAAACTCCAACTTTTCAAGTAGCTATCCCATTCCTGATATACTTTCCTATGCAGACAACTATAGCAGAGGAGCAGGAATGGACAGAAAAATAATAGAACAACACGTAACTTATGAGGAATACGAAAAAATAAAAGAGATTTTAGGAAGAGAACCCAATTTGGTAGAGTTAGGAATTTTCTCTGCAATGTGGTCAGAACACTGTTCCTACAAATCCTCACGTCCTCACCTCAAAAAGTTCCCCACAGAAGCACCATGGGTTGTTCAAGGACCAGGCGAAAACGCAGGAATAATAATGGTTGATGAGGAAAAACAGATATGCGCAGCTTTTAAAGTAGAATCCCACAACCACCCATCATTCATAGAACCGTTTCACGGAGCAGCAACAGGCGTAGGCGGAATCCTGAGAGACGTTTTTACAATGGGTGCAAGACCCGTTGCCTGCATGGATTCCCTGCGCTTTGGTGAACTTCACGACCCAAAGATGCGCTACGTTGCAAAAGGAGTAGTATCTGGAATCAGCCATTACGGAAACTGCGTAGGCGTTCCAACTGTAGGCGGTGAAGTTTACTTTGACTCCTGCTATCAGACAAATCCCTTAGTCAACGCGTTCGCTTTAGGAATAGTAAGAAAAGACAAAATCTTCTACGCTAAAGCTGCTGGCGTTGGAAACCCCGTTATCTACGTTGGCTCAAAAACAGGCAGAGACGGTATTCACGGCGCAACAATGGCTTCTGAAGAGTTTTCTTCTGAAGAGGAAGTTGAAAAGAAAGTTAACGTCCAGGTCGGAGACCCATTCATAGAAAAGCTCCTTATAGAAGCTTGCCTTGAAGCGATGGAAAAGGATGGCATAGTAGCCATTCAGGATATGGGCGCAGCTGGATTAACCTCATCTTCCGTTGAAATGGCTTCCCGTGGCGGCGTTGGAATAAAACTTGACCTTGATAAAGTCCCTCTGCGTGAAGAGAACATGACGCCTTACGAAATAATGCTTTCAGAATCTCAAGAAAGAATGCTTGTCGTATGTGAAAAAGGAAAAGAAGAAGAGATAATGGAAGTATTCCGCAAGTGGGAATTAGACGCCTGCGTAATAGGAGAGATAATAGAAGAACCTGTAATAAGGCTCTTCTGGCATGGTGATAAAGTTGCAGAACTCCCCATAAAAGCTTTAACAGACGAAGCCCCTGTTTACTACAGACCTTTCAAAACTCCCAAATACATAATAGAAAACAGAAACTACAACCAGAACGAAATTCCGGAACCGGAAAACTACAATGAAATAACGAAAAAACTCCTCTCATCGCCAACAATAGCAAGCAAGAGATGGATTTACAGACAGTACGACCACATGGTTCAAATAAACACCGTCATCTATCCAGGCGGAGATGCTTCTCTCATAAGAGTAAAGGAAAGCAAAAAAGGAATAGCTATAAGTTCCGACTGCAACGCAAGGTATTGTTATCTAAACCCATATGAAGGCGGAAAAATAGCAGTTGCTGAAGCAGCAAGAAACGTTGCCTGCACCGGCGCCAGACCAAAAGCTATAACCGATTGTCTCAACTTTGGAAGCCCGGAAGACCCGGAAATTATGTGGCAGTTCGTTAAAGCAACAGATGGAATGGCAGATGCATGCAGAATTCTTGAAACGCCGGTGGTAAGTGGAAATGTCAGTTTCTACAACGAAACGACAACTGAAAAAGGCAAAAGGGCAGTTTATCCTACCCCAACTGTTGTATGCGTCGGAGTAATTGACGATATTGAGAAGAGGATGACATCGTTCTTCAAATCACCCGAAGATGTAATAATCCTGTTAGGAGAAAACACAGGTAACGTTTCAGGCTCAGAATACCAAAAGTTAGTCACAGGAACGATAAAAGGACAGGGACAGACAATAGACCTCCAGTTTGAAAAAACCCTACAGAACGCTTTAATTGAAAGCATAGAGAAAGGCATGATAAAGAGCGCCCACGATGTATCTGAAGGCGGTTTAACCGTTGCACTGTTTGAATCTGCTTTTGAAAGAGAGTTGGGCTTTGAAGTAGAACTTTCCGAAGATATAAGAACAGACTTCCTGTTTTTTGGAGAAGAGCAGAGTAGAGTTATTATAACGGTATCACCAGAAAAGGTTGAAGAAGCGTTAGAGTTCTTCAAAAAGAAAACTGTCCCAGCAAAGGTAATAGGAACGGTAACAGCACAGAAAACAGGTATAATAAAACATAAAGGCAAAGAAGTAGTTAATTTAAGCATTCCTGAAGCCAAACAACTTTACGAAACAGCTTTGGAAAAAGAGTTATCAGGTGAAGGAAATTGAAAGTAGCAACCTATTCCCAGACAGGTTATATCTCATATACAGGGTGGGAAGGCTTGCCTTCTCATCCGGCATCTTTTTCCTCTTCCTTTCTCTATCATCTATAAGCAAACTTCCTGTAGCTCCAAGTTCTCTATTTATTTTAGGAATTTACGTTATAGTCAGTGTAGCGCTTCTCCTTTTTTCCAAAAAACCGTACACATTTGAATTCCTGTTGGACGAAGCTGTCATATTTACCTTAGTAGCATCAAACGTCCTTAATTACAACTTCTTTTCCATATTTCTCATATTTCCTGTTTTTTTCTCAACGATAATATTGGGTAGTATCAGCGGAACAACATCTCTGATATTTGGTCTCTTCCTTCACATAATTTTTTTCCTTCAGAAACATAACGAAGGAATAGCAACTGGAGTACAAACAGTACTTAACAGTACAGCTTTAATAGCAATGTTTGTTGCAGGATTAAAGTTAGAAAGAAAGCTCAAATCTCAAGCCTTCTACATAAAAGAGTTAGAAAAAGAAAAGGAAAGAACTGAGTTTTACAAAAGACTATACGAAATAAGCGCCAATATGGCTCATGAAATCAAAAACCCCTTAGCTTCCATTAAAGGCGCTTTGGAACTGATAAAAGAGGGGAAGCAAAACGAACGCTTGTTAGAGATAATCTTTAAAGAAACAGACAGACTTGACAGAATAGTAAAAGATTTCCTTCATCTATCTCGCCCATCTTCACCCATAAAAACTGAAATTTTTCTACCTGAGGCATTCCAAGAGATACTACAATCGCTCCAACATTTTGGCAAAAACTATAAATTAGATGTAGAGCCGATAAAATTTAAAACGGATGCCCGCGGATTTTACTCAACAATTGAGAACATCGTTAGAAACGCTTTTCAATGGGCTGACTCTAAAGTAGAAATTCACTGCCACAAAAACAACCACACATTAGAAATCATCGTAGAGGATGACGGACCTGGCATACCAGAAGAGGAAAGGGAAAAAATATTTGAACCTTTCTATTCAAAAAATCCAAACGGCTCAGGCTTGGGACTCTCCATAGTTAATAAATTTATATTAGAAAACAAAGGGACAGTAAAAGTAGAAAAGAGCAAATTAGGTGGAGCAAGATTCGTAGTCAGACTACCACTTTCAGAGGAAGTTTGATGGAAGCGCTGATTCTTGAAGATGAAAGAAGCCTTCAGGAAATATTGAAAATCCTATTAGAAGAATTCTCCTTCAACGTAACAAGCGCCTACACCGTTGAAGAAGCTCAAAACTACCTAAAGAGCAACTTTTTTGACATAGCACTGATAGACCTGAGACTCCCCGATGGCAACGGAATGGAAATAGCAAGGGAGATAAAGAAACACTCACCAGAAACAGAAATTGTCATCATAACAGCCTTTGCATCAGCAGAAACGATAAAGGAAGCCTTTGAATTAGGCGTTTATGACTACATAGAGAAACCTTTCAAGTTAGAAGACCTACGATTAATCATAAGAAACCTCAAAGACAAGGTAGAACTTAAAAAGCAGGTAGGAACTTCTGAAATTCCCCAGCTTATAGGAAAATCTCCCGCCACCGAAAAACTCAAAGAAACAATCAGAAAAATAGCACCATACGACGTAAACGTCCTCATAACAGGTGAAAGCGGAACAGGAAAAGAAGTAGTGGCAAGGGCAATCCATAACCTCAGCAACAGAAACAGAAAACCGTTCATTGCAATAAACTGTGCAGCCTTACCTTCTGAACTCCTTGAAAGTGAACTCTTCGGATACAAAAAAGGAGCCTTCACCGGCGCAACGAAAGATAAAAAAGGACTTATAGAAACTGCAAACGGCGGAACGCTCTTCTTAGACGAAATAGGGGACATGCCCATTCCTCTTCAAGCAAAACTTTTAAGATTCCTGGAAACCAAAAAGTTTATTCCATTGGGAAGCACAGAAGAAAGAGAAGTAAATGTTCGGATAATTGCAGCCACAAACAAAAACCTAAAAGAAGAAGTTAAAAAAGGAAACTTCCGTGAAGACCTATTCTATCGCCTATCCACAATACAGATTCATATCCCACCATTAAGAGAACGTAAAGAAGACATTCCTCTCTTAGTAGATTACTTCGTCAAACAACTTTCAAAGAAGTACAACAAAGAGATAAAAAGAATTTCCCAAAACTTTATAAACTACCTCATGAACCAACCTTTGGAAGGAAACGTAAGGGAACTCAAAAACATAGTGGAAAGAGAAGTAATCATGTGTGACGATGGAATTTTAGGCAAAGGAGTTCTCTCTACCGAAACGACTTCTTCTTTGCTTCCACCTTTGACAGAAGGGGGAGTAAATCTCAAAGAAATACTAAAAAACGTAGAGAAAGAGTACTTACTAAAAGCCCTTGAACTTGCAGGTGGAAAGAAAACAAAAGCAGCAGAACTGTTAGGACTTACATTTAGAGAATTCAGATACAGGCTTTCAAAATTAAACAAACTCCCTGAATAGAAAAGCCGTTTCAGCATCTATACTGACAAGTCTCACCTCTTTCAAATGGTAAGCATCGTTTTTCAAAAACTTAAGGACTTCATCAACGATAACTTTCACGCCTTCTCTCTTAGGATAACCAAAAATTCCCGTACTAATCGCCGGAAGGGCAACAGAGGAAACACCCAAATTCTCAGCAACCTCAAGAGCCGACCTTACAGCACTTCTGAGCTTTTCTTCCTCCTTCCCTTCACCCCAAACAGGACCGACAGTATGAATAACGTACTTAGCCTTGAGCTTACCACCTGAAGTATATACCGCTTTACCGACAGGGATTCTCCCCCTTTCCTCAACAATCCTGTTACTCTCTTCCTGAATTACCTTTCCTCCCTTCCTCACTATAGCACCAGCAACACCGCCTCCGTGCTTTAAAAAACTGTTGGCAGCGTTCACTATCGCATCAACATCCTCTTCAGTAATATCTCCCTTAACAACCTTTACTACCCTATCACCTAAACTAACTTCTTTTAAAACCTCTCCCATCTACCCCAAATCTCCCCATATATATTGAATCAGCGTCATTCCCGCAATAGCTGCCGTCTCAGCTCTCAAAATTCTCTTACCCAGATATATAGGTTTAAAACCCTTCTTTCTCAAAACCTCAATCTCCTCCTTGCTCAAACCACCTTCAGGTCCAACCAAAAACGAAACGGAGGAAGCGGAAAACGATTCAAAATCCTTAAAAGAATTACCTCCTTTCTCCCATAAAACAAAAGAGATATCCGTATCGCTCTCAACCTCTGACAACTTCACAGGTTCCTTTAAAACAGGCAGAACGTTCCTTCCACACTGCTTAGCAGCGTTCACAACTATATCGTTCCACCTTCTTAGTTTGCCTTCCCAATTCTTTACGTTATGGGCAGTAGAGGAACGTTCGCAAACAACGGGAACTATTTCAGTAACGCCCAACTCGGTAGCTTTTTGAATTGCAATCTCAAACTTCTGCATCTTGTTGGTTATACCCATAAAGAGAACGGAACGTAAAGGACTATCCCTGTTAACGTTTATCTCCTCAACAACCTTTAACTTAACAGACGTCGGCGAGGCAGCAGAAATTACAGCTAAGTATTCCTTCCCTTCACCATCAAAGATTATTACTTCATCGCCTTTCTTTAACCTCAAAACTTTTAAGGCGTGGCGGGCTTCCTGCCCCCTCAAGTAAGCCACATCACCTTTAATACTATCTGCCTTAAACCTTCTCACAACCTACCTCTACTTAGACTCTGCCATCTCTCTCTTTTTCTTCTTGGCTCTAACGCTTATTCTACCTTTTGGCGTTATGTCAAACACCACCTCACCACCCTCAGTAAACCTTCCCATCAGAATCTCATCGGTCAACCTATCTTCAACCAAGTTCTGAATAGCCCTTCTTATCGTTCTCGCGCCGTATTCTTTCCTAAACTCTTTGTCAACAACGTATTCCACAAACCTGTTTGTAACGTGAACCTTCAGGTTTCTCTCCTTCAACTCTTCGTTCAATCTGTCTATCTGCTTTCTTACAATCTCCTTAACATCCTCACGGGTAAGCGGATGGAACACGATAATCCCATCAAGCCTGTTTATAAACTCAGGTTTAAAGAACTTTTTAACCTCTTCAAGGACGAAAGATTTCATTCTTTCAAACGAACGCTCCTCTTCCTTTCCATCTGCCACTTCAAAGCCTAAACCTTTCTGGGAAGAGATAAGGTGTTTAGCTCCAAGGTTAGAAGTCATAATAAGTATAGTATTCGTAAAGGAAACAGTCCTTCCCAAACCGTCTGTAAGGCGACCGTCTTCCATTATTTGAAGCAGAACGTTGAGAACGTCAGGATGCGCCTTTTCTATCTCGTCAAGGAGAATCACCGTGTAAGGCTTTCTTCTAACAGCCTCAGTTAATTGCCCGCCTTCCTCGTACCCTACATATCCTGGAGGTGCACCGATAAGTCTTGAAACTGTGTGCTTCTCCATGTATTCGGACATATCTATTCTTACCATAGCCTTTTCATCACCGAACAGCGACTCAGCCAAAGCCTTTGCAAGCTCCGTTTTACCTACACCTGTAGGACCAAGGAAAAGGAAACATCCTATCGGTCTATTTGCATTACTCCTTATACCTAAACGGGAACGTTTAATAGCCTTTGCAACCGCTGTAACGGCTTCTTCCTGACCGACTACTCTCTTATGAAGTTCAGACTCAAGCTTTAATAGCTTCTCTGCCTCTTTCTCCCGTAACTGCTGAACAGGTATTCCTGTCCACAAAGCCACAATCTCTTCAACTTTTGACTCATCTATCACTACCTTCTTATCGCTCTCTTCCTCTTTTATCCTACGCTTAAGCTCCTCAAGCTCTGCAACTAAGGAAATCTCCTGCTGTTTGTAGAAGTGAGCCTTCTCGTACTCTGCCATAGCAAGGGCTTCTTCTTTCAAAGATTTAACCTTCTCTATCTCTTCTTCAAGTTTTTTAACTCTATCGTCTTTGGCTGTCATCTGAAGCTGAGCTTTAGCACCCGCTTCATCTATTATGTCTATCGCTTTATCCGGCAACTTCCTGTCATTTATGTAGCGAACCGCCAACTTAACGGCTCTCTCTATCGCTCCATCGGTAATTTCTACGCCGTGAAACTCTTCAAATTTCGGCTTCAAACCTTTCAGAATTTCTATAGTGTCTTCAACGGTTGGTTCTTCAACGATAACAGGCTGGAATCTCCTTTCAAGGGCACCGTCTTTTTCTATATACTTTCTGTACTCATCAATTGTTGTAGCACCTATTACCTGTATCTCTCCTCGGGAAAGTGAAGGTTTTAAAATGTTAGAAGCGTCCATAGAACCTTCAGCTGCACCTGCCCCAACAAGCGTGTGAATTTCATCAATGAACAGAATAACATCCTTGTTGTTTTCAAGCTCTTTAACTATAGCTTTGAGACGTTCTTCAAACTGACCCCTATACTTGGTGCCAGCTATAAGAGAAGCCATATCAAGAGAAACGATTCTCTTCCCGCGGAGTTTTTCAGGTACTTCACCCTTCGCTATTTTTATGGCAAGCCCTTCAACGATTGCCGTTTTACCTACTCCCGGCTCTCCTATGAGAACAGGGTTGTTTTTACGGCGGCGGGCTAAAATGTGGGTAACTCTCTCTATCTCTTTTTCCCTACCGATTACAGGGTCAAGTTTGCCCTCTTCTGCAAGCTTTGTAAGGTCCCTACCGTATTTATCAAGGTTGGGAGTTGCTGTACGGCGGGGGGATTTTTTCTCTCTTACTATACCTCTCAGTAAGTTGGAAACTTCCCTTCTCAACGTATAATGGTCTAAACCGTAACTTCTCAATATTCTTCCCGCAAGTCCAAGTCTTTCTTTAGCAAGGGCTATAAATAGGTGTTCTGGTCCTACGTAAGCGTGACCTAAGATTTTTGACTCTTCAAGTGCATGTTCCAAAACTCTCCTCGCTTCTGTAGAAAACGTTATGGTATTAACGTCAACTTCAAAAGCGGCAGGTTGAACTTGAGAGATAATTATCTCCTGAATTCTTGCCTTTGAAATGCTGTATTTGGCTAAAATCTGGTTTGTTATCTCATCCTCTTTGAGAAGGGTCAATAGAATATGCTCGGTTCCTAACTTTTCAGACCTTAAAGCAACAGCCTGCTCTTTTGCTTTGATGATAATTTGTCTGGCTCTTGCTGAAAATCTTTCAAACATACAATCTCCTTCTATAAGGTTTTAAATTAAAACTCCGTCTTTTATAAGGTATGTTTTATCTGCAAACTTTTCCAGTTCAGGATTATGTGTAGCTATAAAGAAAGTTATCTGAAACTCTCTATTAAGCTCCCTCATAAGAGAAATAACAGATTTGGCAGTTTCTGAGTCAAGGTTCCCGGTAGGTTCATCAGCTAAAACTATTTCAGGGTCGTTAACCAACGCTCTCGCTACAGCAACTCGCTGCTTTTCACCGCCAGAAATCTCAAATGGTCTGTGAGATAATCTATGCTCAAGATTTACAGATTTCAATAGCGTTTTTGCTTTTTCTTCGGCTTTTTCCTTCTCTACTCCAGCAATCAAAAGAGGAACCATAACGTTTTCTAAAACTGTAAGTTCGTTAATAAGGTAGTGAAACTGGAAAATAAATCCTATTTTTTTGTTGCGAAAAGAAGCTATTTCCTTTTCGGGAAGGGAAAAAGGATTAACGCCGTCTATGATAATTTCTCCTTTTGTTGGAGAGTCAAGGGTGCCTAAGATGTGGAGGAGGGTGGATTTTCCAGAACCAGAAGCTCCCATCAAAACTGAAAATTCCCCCTTCTCAAGAGAAAAACTTATTCCTTTTAGAGCTTCAACTTTTTCAGTTTCAGTTTGATAAATCTTCCAAAGATTAGAAACTTTGACTATTTCTTTCAAGAGATACCTCAAAGGAAGGGAATTGCTTTTTGAAATATAACATGGAGGGAAAAATAAAAAAAGGCCTGGCACCGCCCTACTTTCCCACCCCGTCTCCAGGGCAGTATCATCGGCGCTGGCGGGCTTAACTTCCGTGTTCGGAATGGGAACG
>NZ_FXUB01000005.1 GCF_900182835.1 Desulfurobacterium pacificum | reverse complement strand
AAGCTTATTCGTGTCCTGTTCGCTATGCTTTCTAAGGGTCAGTGCTTTCAGCATCCTGCTCAGGCTCCGTGTTTAATTTCTGATAGTTGACTCCTCTATTTTTGTGGGTTTAATTATAGTTTTTGTTGCAATGTTAGGATGGAGGGTATAAGTTCAACTAATAAGAATTGTTCTTAATAAGGAGGATAAGATGAAGAAATATGTTTGCGTTCCGTGTGGTTATATCTATGACCCTTCTGTTGGTGACCCAGAAAATGGGATTCAACCGGGAACGGCTTTTGAAAATTTGCCGAACGATTGGACCTGCCCCTGGTGCGGTGCTGGTAAAGAAGACTTTGAACCGGTGGAGGAGTGATGGCTGTTAAGAAGATAAAGGAATCTGTTTACTGGGTGGGAGTTATAGACTGGGATAGAGTTATTTTTGATGAGTTGGTTACTTTACCTGAAGGAACGAGTTATAACTCTTATCTTGTGTCTGGTTCTGAGAAAGTGGCTTTGATAGATACGGTTGAGCCGCACAAGAGAGAGGAATTCTTTAGGAACTTAGAAGAGTTAGGAGTTGAGAAGATAGATTACATTATTTCTAATCACGCTGAGCAGGACCATTCTGGTTCTATACCTTACGTTTTGGATAAGTTTCCTGATGCTAAAGTTGTGACTAATGCCAAATGTAAAACTATGCTCGTTGACCTTCTTGGTCTTTCAGAAGATGTGTTTTTGGTTATTGAAGATAGAGAAGAGCTTCCTTTGGGAAATAAAACTTTGAAGTTCTTTATGGCGCCGTGGGTCCATTGGCCTGAGACGATGTTTACGTATCTTGTTGAAGATAAGGTTCTTTTCACGTGTGATTTTTTAGGTTCTCACATAGCTACGAGTGAACTGTTTGACACTACAGATGAGAATAGAGCTAAAGTTTACCTTGAGACTAAGAGGTACTACGCTGAGATAATGATGCCGTTCAGGAATTTTATAAGGAAGCATCTTGTTCTTATAGATGAACTTAAGCCTGAGATTATCGCGCCCAGTCATGGAGTGGTTATAAGGGACGTTGAATTTATGACGGGGGCTTATAAAGAATGGGTTTCTGATAAGGTAAAGCCTATGGTTGTTATTCCTTTCGTTTCTATGCATGAGAGTACGAGGGGTATGGTGGAATTTTTAACTTCAGAGCTTTCTAAGGAAGGAATAATTGTTAGACCTTACAATCTTATTACTGCTGACATCGGTAACGTTGCTATGGATTTGGTTGATGCTGCAGCGGTAGTTTTGGCTTCGCCTACAGTACTTGCAGGTGCGCATCCTGCGGTTATCTCTTTTGCTTACTTGATGAACGGTTTAAGACCTAAGACTAAGTTTTTGTCTGTTATAGGTTCTTACGGCTGGAATGGTAAGGTTATGGTGAAACATATACAGGATACTTTGAAGAACGTTAAAGCTGAGTGGATAGAACCTGTTCTTGTGAAGGGAATGCCGAAAGAAAAAGATTTTGATTTACTGAAGCGTTTTGCTATTAATTTAGCTGAAAAGGTTAGAGGGGTGGTAGGGTAATTTGCAATTTGTGGATGCCGAGACATTTAGTAGAATTGATTGGGAAAATAAAATGCATATAATTAAGCCTTGCTTTTTGAGAGGAGGTATTTAGCCTTGAGTGTTATTTAACTTCGTATAAAGGAGGAAGAGAAATGGCAAAGACCCTCGGCGTCCACATCGTAGCTGAC
This sequence comes from Desulfurobacterium pacificum, assembly GCF_900182835.1. Classification (NCBI taxonomy): domain Bacteria; kingdom Pseudomonadati; phylum Aquificota; class Aquificia; order Desulfurobacteriales; family Desulfurobacteriaceae; genus Desulfurobacterium; species Desulfurobacterium pacificum. Next base: position 99,950 of record NZ_FXUB01000005.1, on the reverse strand, counting down.
CTCTACGGCTGCGACCCTGAAATTTTGAAGTCTGCCGATAGAATGGCAGAAATCTTTGAGGGGGCTGTTGAATATGCCCGTCTAAATAAACTTTCTCACTATTACCACCAGTTTGAGCCTTATGGCGCAACGGGGGTTGTTGTAATATCTGAATCTCACCTTTCTTTTCATACCTGGCCTGAGCACGGTTACGTTGCCATTGACGTTTATACGTGTGGCGACCATGAGAACGCTTTTAAGGCTTTTGATTACATCGTTGAAAAGCTTTCTCCAGAGAGAGTTGAGAAGGAAGTTCACTTTAGAGGCGTTGTTAACGAGGAGGAAGAGGTTACGTTTTGCGCAAGCGTTGGCTGACATGGTGTATGGGGGAGAGCTTCTCCCCCTTTAAATGGTTATTCTTCCTCTCCAAATTTCCTTTCTACTTGTTCTTGTTCCAACTTACATTTAATGCATAATTCAGCTACAGGTCTTAGCTTGAGCCTTTCATACTGAATGCAAGCACCGCAGTTTTCACATATTCCATAAGTTCCTTCCTCTATTTTTTGGAGGGCTTTTTCTATTTTTTTGAGGTACTTTGCTTCTCTGTCTCTTATTCTCATTTCAAACGTTCTGAGGATTTCGTCTGTTGACATGTCAACGATATCGCCGACTTCTCTTTCGGAGTGAAGCTGGTCTTCCAATCCTCTTTTTATATCTTCAAGAACTTCCCTTTTTTTCTGTTCCAAGATTTCTTTGAGTTCTTTTAGCTGTTCCGGTGTGAGGCATTTGTTCCCTTTCATGAGGAGACCTCCTGAACCTTTTGTTGTGGGAAAAGTATCAGCAAACGTGTAAAATGTCAACGACAACTTTTTCGGGGGCTGCTATGAGGCTTGCTAAAAGGGTTTTGGGTATGTCTCCTTCTCCTACTATGGCAATTACTTCTAAAGCTAAAGAGATGAGAGCTAAGGGGATTGACGTTATAGGGTTCGGTGCTGGAGAGCCTGACTTTGATACTCCTGAACACGTTAAAGAAGCTGCTATAGAAGCGATTAAATCCGGTTTTACCAAATATACAGCACCTGCGGGTATCCTTGAGTTGAGGGAGGCTGTTGCTGAAAAGCTAAAAAGGGAGAACGGGATAGAGTATTCACCGCAGGAAGTTGTGATAACGGATGGAGCCAAGTTGGCTTTGTTTAATTTGATGCTTTCTGTAATTGAGGAAGGCGATGAGGTTATTATTCCTGCACCTTACTGGGTTACCTATCCTGAGCAGGTAAAGTTTGCAGGTGGAAAACCTGTATTTGTTGAGACGAAGGAAGAGAATGGATTTTCTTTGAGACTTGAAGATATTGAACCTGTTGTAAATGATAGAACTAAGTTGTTGATACTTTGTACTCCCAACAATCCTACAGGTGCCGTTATTGATAGAAATGAACTTAAGAGGATAGGGGAGTTCTGCGCTAAAAGAGGAATTTTAATAGCTTCTGATGAGTGTTACGAGAAACTTACTTACGATGGTTTTGAGCATACGAGTATAGCTTCTATATCTGAGGAGATTAAGAGCGTTACGATAACTATTAATGCGCTTTCTAAGGCGTTTTCTATGACAGGCTGGCGGGTAGGTTACGCTGCTGGTCCTAGAGAGATAATTGATGCGATGATAAAGATTAATTCTCAGTCTATTTCTAACGTTAACTCTGTTACGCAGAAAGCAGCTATTGCTGCGCTTACGTCACCTACTGACTTTTTGAAGGATTGGCTTAAAGCTTTTGACGAGAGAAGGCGCTACATGGTTGAGAGGCTTAATGAGATTCCTGGAGTTAAGTGTTTGATGCCTAAAGGGGCGTTTTACGCTTTTCCTAACGTGAAGGAGTTGATAGAAAAGGGTGGTTTGAAGGACGATTTTGCGCTTGCCGACTACCTGCTTGAAAAAGCTAAAATTGCGGTTGTTCCTGGTAGCGCTTTTGGTATGCCAGGGTATTTAAGGCTTTCTTACGCTACGTCTATGAATAATATAATTGAAGGGTTGAATAGATTTAAAAGAGCTGCAGAAGAGTTGTTGGGAGAAGGTTAATGAAGAAGGTTTATAGGACGGATAAGCTGACGCTTTTTAGTTACGCTTTGCTTGTGTTTGCTTATATGTGGTTTTTCTTTTTGTTGGTTGAGAGGACGGGGGGATTTTCTGGAAAATCCATTATTTTAGTCGTTTTAATTCTTCCGATTTTGGCTTACTTTTTCTTTTTGCTTAGGAAAAAGATTGTTGTTTCTGACGATGGTTTGGAAATAGTTGGAATTACTGGTAAAAAGTTCTTTAAATGGAATGAAATAAGAGAGATTTCAGTTTCCCAGGGTAGGAAGTATTTCTTATTTATAACTGGAGAAGGTGATAAGTTTGCAATTATTGACGATTCCGTTTCAGGTTTTACTGAGATTGCAAAGGAAATAACTAAAAGAGCACCTCAAGGTGCGATGAAAGAAGAGGTAATTACTGCTATTAGTAGTTATAAGAAGTCAATTTCCTCTGTTTTATTGATTCTTATTGCTTCTGCTGTTTTGATTTTTCTTTTGATAAAGAGTCAAGGTTTGATAAAATAAGCCTGACTGAGGGGTTCCGAGTCTGACTTCCTAAGGGGCGATTGCTCTATGGGGTCAGACCGATAGGGTATGCCTGGAAACGGGCATGCCTCCCGGATTGGAAAGGAACCCTGAAAGCCTCTTCTATTTTACTTTGAGGGGCCAGTTCCAATCCGGGGCTGGCCCCTTAAGTATTTTAGAGGAGGTGTGCAATGAGGATTTTGCTGTTTCTTTTGTTTTTTCAATTTTTCTTTTTACCTTCTTCTTTAGCCGACGTTATCAGACTTAGTGCTGCTATGGGAACGAAAGATTTGATTAATTACGAGGTTAAGCAGTTTAACGCTTCTCATAATTCTGATAAGGTAGTTTGTAACTTTTCTTCTTCGGGTAAGTTGGCTACGCAGATAGAAGCGGGAGCGCCTGCTGATATTTATATTTCTGCTTCTAAATACTGGATGGATTACCTGTTAAAGAAGGGATTTATTGTTCCTGATTCTGCTAAACCTTTCGCTTCTACAGACTTAGTTTTGGTTGTTCCGTTAAACTCGCACATTGGTTCAATTATGGAGGCTAAGAAAATTGCAATAGGCAATAGGTTGGCACCTGTCGGTAAGTATGCGATAGAAACGCTTAAAAATTTAGGGATTTATGAAAAGTTAAAAAGTAGATTTGTCTATGCGCCTACTGTGAGACAGATAAGTGTATGGGTTATGACTGGGAATACTGATGCTGGAATTATTTATTACTCTGACTACGTGAGGTTTAAGGATAGGTTAAAGCTACTGAAGGTCTTTCCTGACAATCTTCACAGACCTATTACTTTTTGGATAGGTATTGTTAGAGGGGCAAGGAACGCTTCAGGCGCTGAGAAGTTTGAAAACTTTATTCTTAATGCAGATGCGGAAGATTTCAAAAAGTTCGGCTTTAAGAAAGTAACAGAGGGTCTAAAATGATTTCTCTTGACCCAGAAGCCCTCTTTTCTATAAAACTCTCTTTAAAGGTTTCAACCATTTCTGCGCTTTTAGTTATGCTGTTTGGACTCCCCGTTGCTTACTTCTTAGCGTTGAAGAAGTTTCCATTTAAGAACCTGTTAGATGCTTTGATAACTCTACCTTTAGTTTTTCCTCCTACCGTTACCGGTTACCTTCTGCTTTTGCTTTTGGGTAAAAACGGCGTTATCGGCTCTTTGATTTATAAGCTCTTCAAAACTGGGATAGTGTTTACCTGGTATGCTGCTGTTGTCGCTTCTTCCGTTGCTGCTTTCCCGATTTTCGTTAAAGGAGCAAGAGCTGCAATAGAATCGGTTGATAAAAACCTTATATACGTTTCTTACACTTTGGGTAAAGGTGAGCTGAAGACGTTCTTTAGGGTTATTTTGCCTCTTGCTAAAAGGGGAATAATCGCGGCAGTTGTCCTCTCTTTTGCAAGGGCGATGGGTGAATTCGGTGCTACTCTTATGCTTGCAGGCAATATACCTTTTCAAACGAATACGATACCGATAGAGATTTACAGCGCGGTGTCGGGCGGGGATTTTGAAAAAGCCAACCTTTTATCTGCAGTTACAGCAGTGATTTCTTTAACTATTCTTTACCTGATAAACCGATTAACTAACAGGGGTGAGAGATGGTAGTGTTTTCTGAAGAAGAGATAGATGCCCTTTTGAGGGAAGACGTTCCTTACTTTGACCTGACTACCTATCTGCTTGGGATAGGAAAGGAAAGGGGAAGAATGGAGTTTTCTGCCAGACACGATATCGTTGTGTGCGGGACGGAAGAGTGTTGTAGGTTGTTTAAAAAAGCGGGATTGGAGATTAGAAAATGCCTTCCAAGTGGCAGTGAAGTGAGTGCTGGTGAAGTGTTTTTGGAAGTTGAAGGTTTGGCTGAAGGGTTGCACCTAACCTGGAAGGTTGCTCAGAACGTTCTTGAGTACGCTTCGGGGATTGCTACGAGAACGAAGAAGTTGGTTAGCCTTGCAAAGGAAGTTAACGAGAACGTTGAAGTTGTTACTACGAGGAAGACGTTTCCCTTTGCCAAGAAATTGTGCATAAAGGCGATACTTGCTGGAGGTGCTCTACCCCATAGGCTGGGACTTTCTGAAAGCGTTCTCGTTTTTGAGAACCATACGAAGTTCCTTGGTGGTTTAGATAAGTTGTTGGAGATGATACCGGAATTGAAGAAGCGCGTTCCTGAAAAGAAGATAGTTGTTGAGGTTAACTCCTTTGAAGAGGCTTTCTCGGCTTTGAGTGCTGGAGTTGAAGTGGTTCAGTTGGATAAGTTTTCTGTTGAGGACGTTGTTAAGGTAGTGGATTTTAGGAATCAAAAGTTTCCGAACGCTAAAGTTGCCGCTGCTGGTGGTATAAACGAAACCAACATAAAAAGTTACGCTGCTACCGGTGTTGACATAATTGTTTTAACGTGTGCTTACTTTGGAAAACCTGCCGACGTTAAGGTGAGGATGGAAAGGTGTTAGAGGTTTCTGTAAAGAAGGAACTTGAAGGGTTTTCTTTGGACGTCCAGTTCATCTCTGAAGCTAAGTCTGTTGCTCTTTTCGCTCCTTCTGGTTCGGGAAAGAGTCTTACGCTTCAAGCGATAGCAGGTTTGCTGAAACCTGATGAAGGAAGGATAAAGGTTGTTGATAGAGTGTTTTTTGATTCAAGTAAAAGGTTTTTTCTGCCTCCACAGAAAAGGAGGGTAGGTTATCTGTTCCAGGATTATGCTCTGTTTCCGCATATGACGGTTTGGGAAAACGTTTCCTACGGCTGTAGAGATGAAAAACGGGTGGAAGAAGTTTTAAAAATGCTTGAAATACAGGATATAAGAAATCGTTTTCCAAGGGAAATTTCGGGGGGACAGAAACAGAGAGTCGCCCTTGCGAGGGCTTTAGCTTTTGAGCCTAAAGTTTTGCTTTTGGATGAGCCTTTTTCTGCCCTCCATAAGAGTCTGAAGTTGGAGTTGTATAAAAGGCTTAGGGAAGTTGTAGGTGAGTTTTCCATACCTATGGTTTTAGTAACTCACGATTTTGATGAAGTGTTTGAGCTTACCGATTACGTTGTAATTATGGAGAAAGGAGAGGTAAAGCAAACAGGAGTTCCAGTGGAAGTGTTTTTCAACCCGATAGATGGAAAGGTGGCAAAACTGCTTGGACATCAAAGCTTTTTATCTGGAAAAGTTGTTTTTGTAATGGATGGTTACGTGGAAGTCAGATTGGGAGATAGAAGAAAGCAAATTTTGAGAGCCAAAAACTTTCCTGAAGATTTAAAAGAAGGTGAAAACGTGTTTGTCTCTATTTTACCGTTTGCCGTCGCGCTCAATCCTTTAGAGGATTCTGTAAAGATTTCTGCAGTAGTTAAGGATATTTTCAGAGAGAAGGATAAGAGCGTGGTAATTTTAGATTTAGGCGGTGACGTAGTTTTGCACCTTCCGTTTTCTCTCTCTCCGAACTACATCATAGAGAAAGGAAGGGAAGCAGACTTTTATCTTTCTCCTTCCTGTATTTCTGTTTTTAGGAGGTGTTATGAAAAAGAAAGTTAAGGTGGAAGATGCTGTAGGAATGGTTTTGGTTCACGACATTACGGAAGTTGATCTTGATAGAGGGTTTAAGGGGAGAGCGTTTAAAAAGGGACACATTATAAGACCTGAAGACGTAGAAAAGCTTAGAAGATTGGGAAAGGAGTACATTTACGTTTTGGAGCTTTCTGAAGATGAAATTCACGAAAACGAAGCTGCCGTTATGCTTGCCGATGCCATTATGGGAGAAAATACGTATAGAGATGAATCTCCTTCTGAAGGGAAGATAAACATCTACTCTTCGGTTTTCGGCGTGGTTAAGGTTGATGTGGAAAAACTTGTGAAGTTCAACCTTATTGGAGAGCCTTCTTGTCCTACCATTCATAGCGACATGTGGGTGAAGCCGGGAACTAAAGTGGCTTCAGTAAGGATTATTTCTTTGGTGGCGCCTAAATCTCAAGTGGAAGAAGCAGTAAAAATAGCTGGTGATGGGATTGTAAGGGTGGTACCGTTTGAAGAAAAAAAGGCGGGAATAATAATTACGGGAAACGAGGTTTTTTACGGTAGGATTGAGGATAGGTTTTTTGACCGTTTAAAGCCGAAACTGGAGTTTTTCCGTTGTAGCGTTGAAGAGAAGGTTATCCTTCCTGATGATGAAGAAAAGATAAGGAACGCTATCAGGGAATTTATCGAAAAGTACGATATTGTTGTTTTGACTGGTGGAACGTCTGTTGACCCGGACGACGTAACTTACAGGGCTATAAGGAGTGCTGGGGCGGAGAATTTTATAAGAGGAAATCCTATCCAGCCGGGGAATATGCTTACTATGGGATGGATAAACGGGAAACCTGTTGTTGCTGTTCCAGCTGCTGCACTTTTTTACAGGGCTACCTCTTTTGATATATGGCTTCCAAGACTTTTGGTGGGGGACGTGATAAGCAGGGAAGAGGTTGCAATGAAATCTCACGGTGGATTGTGCCATAACTGTTCTGTTTGTGTATTTCCTATCTGCCCGTTTGGAAAAGCTTGAGAGGTGTTAGATGAAGGTAAAGAGGGAGGAGGCTTTAGATATCGTTTTGAATAACGTTTATAGCTGCGGTTGGGAATACGTGAAGTTAGACAACGCTTACGGTAGAGTTCTTGCCGAAGATGTTGTTTCTCCTGTTAACGTTCCCGATGTAAATAAATCAGCCGTTGACGGTTACGGTTTTAAAGTTTCTTCGTTGAAGGAGTTGCCTGCTAAGTTGAAGATTGTTGGAGAGGTTCAGGCTGGAGATATTGGGAAGTTTGAGGTTAAAGAGGGAGAGGCTGTTTTTGTTATGACAGGTGGGGCTGTTCCTGATGGTGTTGATGCAGTTGTGAGGGTTGAAGATGTTAGTGTGGAAGGGAATGAGGTGGTGGTGGTGGATTTTCCCGTTAAGAAGGGGGAACTTGTAAACTTTGTAGGTAGTGAAATTAAGAAGGGAGAGGTTGTATTAACTTTAGGAGAGTGGCTTGATTATAGAAAAGTTGGCTTGCTTGCAGGTGTTGGAGTTTACAAAGTAAAAGTTTTCAGGAAGCCTGTTGTTGGGATAGCTACTACAGGGAATGAGGTTTTAGAAGCTTATGAGCCTCATAGAACAGGCTGTGTGAGAAACGTTAACTATTACGTGTTGCAGGGGCTTTTAAGTGAAGCAGGAGCTGTTCCGATTAACTTAGGAAACTTGGAGGATGATTTAGATTTAACAGTTAAAAAGTTAGAAGAGGCGTTTGACCACGTTGACGTTTTGGTTACGACGGGTGGAGTTTCTAAGGGTAAGTACGATTTTGTGAAGAAAGCTGTTGAGCTTTTGGGTTTTGATGTAAAGTTTACTTCTACCAATATCAGACCTGGAAGACCGCTTGTTTTTGCAGTTAAAGGGAAAAAGGTTTTCTTCGGTTTGCCGGGTTATCCTTCGGCTACGCTGGTGAACGCTGTTGAATTTCTGCTCCCTGCTGTTAGGAAGATGGCAGGTGAAAGGCAGTGCGAGAACGTTTACTACGAGTTTGAGGCAGGAGAGGGGATTAGAGGGAAGAAAGGAAGGGTGGATTTTGTAAGAGTGAACGTAAAGGGAAATAAGGTTTACAATGCAGGAAGTCAACAAACAGCAAATTTCTATACTATTGCTACGTGTGATGGATTAGCGGTAATTGGCGAAGATAGAGGCACCGTAGAAACTGGTGAAAAGGTGAATGTTCTACTGTTTTGTAATAGAAGTGGATTGTGATAAAATGCTCTTAGTATTAAGCAGGAGGAGCAGGAATGGCAAGAGCTTTGAGAGAGATTTTCTTCTTTAAGAAGTGGATTGCAGCTGTTGAGCTTGTTCTCTACATTTTTATGTTGTTTACCTTGCTTCTTACAGCTTACCATCACGTCCTTGGAGGACATTAAACTGAAATGTCAAGACCTTCCTGGGACGAATATTTCATGTCCATTGCGGAATTGGTTTCCTCCCGCTCTACATGTTTGCGCAGGAAGGTGGGAGCTGTTTTAGTTAAAGATAAAAGGATAATCGCTACAGGTTATAACGGTCCTCCTACAGGTTTAAAACATCCTGAAGAGGTGGGGTGTTTAAGAGAGAAGTTAAACGTGCCGAGCGGTCAGAGGCACGAGCTATGCAGGGGGTTACACGCTGAGCAGAACGCCATAATTCAAGCTGCCCTTCATGGCGTTTCCACAAAAGGTTCTGTTCTCTACTGTACTCATTGTCCCTGTTCTTTGTGCGTTAAGATGTTGATAAACGCTGGAATTGAAAAAGTTATATACAAAGAAGGTTATCCTGATTGGCTTGCTAAAGAGATTGCAAAAGAAGCCAACCTGCCGCTAATTGAGTTTTCTACTGTCAGTAAATCTTTTTAAGTAAGTAGTTACTCAGTCCAAATAGAATTAATCCTTGCAGGGAGAGGAAGAATAGGTCTTTCGTTAGAAATTGTAAGGTTAAGCCTTTTACTGCTATTCCGTAAACGCCATCTATGTAAAACTTCAGCGGTGATAGGTTAGATAGCCATTGTAGTGTTTTAGGCATCGTTTCTATTGGTGACCAGTTGCCAGATAAGTAGAGTATGGGGATTAGGATTAGGACGCTGAGCTGGGAGACCTGAAGCATGTTTCTTGAGAGAGACGCTATAAATAGTGATAGTCCCACAGTTGCAAATATGTAGAATGCAGTGAGAACTGCAAAGTCTGTTGTTTTTCCGTGGAACGGGACGTAGCAGAAATGTTGAATAGTTATAGAAATGGCAAACAGGGAAGAAAGCAGTATGAGTATTCCCATAGAAATTGCTTTTACTATGAGGACTGTGTGCGTTTTTACGGGAGATACCATAAGCATCTCTATGTTTCCTCTCTCTTTTTCCATGACAACTGCAGAAGCAGGAAGTAAAAGGAGGAATAGAGTTATTACGGTAATTAGTTCTGAGTAAGCCATGAACGTTTTGCTGGATGCGTTCTGGTTAAAGAATATCCTTGTTTTAGCTTCAATGATTTTAGATTCCATTGAGGGATACATTGGTGCGAGTTTAGCTAAAAAGTTGTAGATAACTTCTTGAGCGTAAGCGGAAAACAAATAGCTGGTAGATATTTCAGCGCCGTTGACGACTACTCCTACCTTTTCGCTTTTACCTTCTTTTATTCTTTCTTCGAAGTGGGAAGGGATACGAATTACTCCTACTGCTTTGTCTTCTGTCAGTAGCGTTTCTATATCTTTGTTGTTTAGTATGTATCCTTTGAATTTAAAGTAAGGTTCTGGGAAAGATGAAATTAACTCTCTTGAAAGGGGAGAAAAGTCAAAGTCTTGAACGTAGAATTTAGCGTTTTTGAGTGTAAGCTCTATACCTGTAGCTGCTAAGTAGATGTCAAGAGTAAAGGAGTATATAAGAAACAGCAGGAGACCTCTGTTCCTTAGAAACTGAATTATCTCCTTGTAGATAAGAATTAAGAATTTCATTACGTTTCCCTTTTTTTGAAGGTTAAAGTTGTTGTAAGGAAAAATACTGTAAAAAAGAAAAGCAGAACGATTAACTCTTTTGATGTTACCGATAATGGGGCTGCCTTAAAAAACTCATCTTTTAGCAGATTGAGGTAGTGAAACGTTGGTGTGCTTTGCGAAATTAACAGGGTTGTTTTGTCCATAGATGAAACCGGGGTCATGTAGCCAGAGTAGAGTATGGAAGGAACTACAGTTAGTATTATAGAGCCGATAAACGCGGAAACCTGCCTTTTGAAGAAGTTGGACAGTAGTAGTCCGAACGAAACAGCAGTTAGTACGTAGAGGACGCTGCCTGTTATGAGAGTAATCCAGTTTCCTTTAAATGGAACTTTGAACAGGGATACGGTCATGTAAAGGAGTAGTGAAAAGTTTAGTAGGGATATGAGGGAAGCAAAGAGGAGTTTCCCTGTAAGGTATTCTGTGGTTTTAATGGGTGAAGAGTAGATGTTGTATATTGAACCGCTTTCTTTTTCTTTTGTAATTAGAAGTGATGCAAATACTGCAGGTGAAATGAGCATTACTATGGCTAAAGTTCCTACTACTGTTAAGTATTGCTGGTTAAGGCTTTCGTTGAACCAGTATCGCGGTTCTACGGAGACTTTAAGGAGTTGGTTGTGGTTTTTTAGGTTGAAGTTGCTAATTATTGCGTTTATGTAGCTTTTTATTACTTCAGCTCTGTAGGGGAACGTTCCATCTATGATAGCTTGGAGTTCTGCAGTTTTTCCTTTCTTGTAGTTTTTTTCAAAGTTTGGGGGGAATAGGAGGTAGAAGCGGATTTTTCCTTTAAGTAGGTCTTTTTCTGCATTAGCGGTGTTTATCTTACTGCCTTTAAAGTTAAAGTATTCTCTGTTGTTCAGAAAGCGGGACGCTATATCTCTTGAGAGGGGAGAGTTGTCCATATCTACAATTTCAAAAGGGACGTGCTTTATGTCTAACTTCATGCCGAAGCCGAAGACTAACATCATGGTTATGGGCAAGATAAACACGGTTAGTAGGGATAGAGGGTCTCTGATTAACTCTTTAAGTTCTTTGGTAAATATTGTGTACGTTTTTTTCATCATCTCTTTTAAATTTTAACGCTTGGGGAGCGAAGTTTAAACTTGCTAATGTTTTTTTAAAGACATATAATTTGCCACCGAAAAACTTAAAAGAAAGGAGGCGATGCTTAATGGCAACGGTTTACGTGCGCGACGGCGAGCCTTTTGAGAAAGCACTTAAAAGGTTTAAGAAGCTCTGTGAAAAGGAAGGTATTCTTACAGAAATCAAGAGGAGAGAGTATTACGAGAAGCCTTCTGAGAAGAGAAAGAGAAAGGCTATGGCTGCAAGGAAGAGGTTGATTAAGGCATTAAAGAAGCGTGGACTTCTTCCACCAAAGGGTAAAAAGAAAAAGTAACCTATTAGTGGAGATTGTATGGGGCTTAAAGAGAAGCTTTTGCAAGATATGAAAGAGGCTATGAAAGCTAAAGATAAGGTTAAGCTTTCCACTATTCGTATGATTAATTCTTTGATTAAGAACGCAGAGATAGAAAAGCGCGGTGAGCTTACAGATGAAGAGATTGTTCAGCTTTTGATGAAGTATGCGAAACAGAGAAGAGAATCTATAGAGATGTACGAAAAAGGTGGAAGGCAGGACTTGGTGGAGAAAGAGAAGGCTGAGCTTGCGATAGTTGAATCTTACCTGCCGAAGCAACTTTCAGAAGAGGAAATCAGAGACATAGTTAAGCAGGCGATAGAGGAGACAGGAGCGTCTTCTGTTAAAGATTTGGGTAAGGTAATGAAGGTTGTTATGCCAAAAGTTAAAGGTAAAGCTGACGGTTCTGTTGTTAACCGTATAGTTAGAGAAATGCTTGAAAGTTAAGGATGTTGTGTTATAATGAAAATAGTATGCAAAGTTTGAGTTATACGGGCGCTTCCACTCCTTTGGGTTATTGGAGGGGGTATTTATACTAATGTTCAAAGGAGTGGAGCGCCAACTTGAATTTGACAAGATTCTTCAAATAGCTTCTGAATTTGCCAAGAGCGTTCCCGGTAAAGATTCGGTTCTTTCTATTAGACCGATAGTTGAGAAAGAAAAAGTTCAGAAGGAATTGGAGTTAACGTCTTCTTTTTGCAGACTTTTATCTGAAAGACCTGTTCCGCTTGAAACTTTTCCCGATATCTCTTCCATTCTTAAAAAATTGACGGCTGAAGGTGTTGTTTTAGGAGAATCTGCTTTTGTTGAAATTTTAAAAGTAATCAGAGTGGCTTCTGTTTTAAGGCGTTTTTTTGAAGAGCTGGATAGTAGGTTTGAAAGGCTTAAGACTTATTCTGACAGGATTTATGGGTTTTCTGAATTAAAGGAAGTTCTTGAATCAACGTTTGACGATTACGGAAACGTTCTTGATACAGCTTCTCCGTCTCTTGCCGCTGTTAGAAGAGAGGTATTGGAGCTTTCATACCGTATTAAAAGGAAGTTGGAAGATTTAGTTAACAGGTATGATGACGTTTGTCCTGATAGGATTGTGACGGAAAGAGATGGGAGATACGTTGTTTTGGTCAAACCGCATTTTAGAAAGAAATTTAAAGCGATAGTTCACGATAGGTCGTCTTCGGGGCAAACTTACTACGTTGAGCCTTTATCCGTGGTTGAAGATAACAATAAACTGCAGGAGCTAAGGAGCAGAGAGAGGGAGGAGATAGAGAGGATTTTGAAGAAATTATCCCTCTTAGTTTTTCAGCATAGAAGCCAGCTTCAATCTTCTTTTAAAGCTTTAGTTGAGATTGATAGGCGATTAGCAGTTGCACAGTTTTCTTTGAAAGTTAAAGGGGTTATGCCTGAGTTTTCTGAAGAGGTAAAGTTAAAACAGGCTAAGCATCCGTTATTGTTACTTTCGGATAGAGAAGTTGTTCCTGTTGATATTTTCTTGAAAAATGGACTTGTGATAACAGGTTCTAATACTGGTGGAAAAACAGTTACCTTGAAGACGTTAGGACTTCTTTCTATGATGGCGCAGTCGGGATTTCTCATTCCTGCTGAAGAAGGTAGCAGCCTGAGGTTTTTTAAAAAGTGGATGGTTGATATAGGAGATGAGCAGTCAATAGAGCAGTCTCTTTCTACTTTTAGCGCTCACATTAGTAACGTTGCTAAGATACTGAAAGAAGCAGATAGTGATACGTTGGTGCTTTTAGATGAATTGGGAGCGGGGACAGACCCTGTTGAAGGGTCTTCTTTAGCTGTTGCCATTTTGGAATTTTTAAAAAGAAAAAGGGTTAAAACGGTAGTTACCACTCACTTTACTCCTGTTAAGCTTTACGCCTATAAGGATGATTACTACGAGGTTGCTTCGGTTCTGTTTGATGAGATTACTCTCAAGCCGCTTTACAAGTTAGTTTACGGGCTTGTTGGTAAGAGTTATGCGCTTGAGATAGCTTCTCGTTATGGCGTTCCTCAGGAAGTTATTGACATGGCTAAAAGGATTTTGGGGAATGAAGGGAAGATAGCTGAAGATATCATTTCTGCCCTTGAAGAAGAGTATAAGAAGTTGGTCAAGGAAAGGGAAGAGTTAAAGAGAAAGGAAAAAGAGTTAGAGGAGAGGGAAAGGAGAGTTCTGAAGGAGCTTTCTGAAGAGTTGAGGGCGTTTATAGAGGAGCTTGAAGAGAAGAGTAAAAAAGCGTTGCAATCTGCAAAGAGTGGGGAAATAAAACAGATAGTTGTTACTGCTAAAAAGAAGTTGGATTCTTTGCAGGTTAAGGAGAGTAAGAGCGTTGATGATTTTTCTCCGGGAATGACGGTTAAGGTTAAATCTACCGGAAGGAAAGGAAAGGTTGTTGAGGTTAATAGAGGTAGAGGTGTTGTTAAAGTTCAGCTTGGTTCTATAAAGGTTGAAATGAAACCTGACCAGCTTGAAGTTGTTGAGGAGGTTGGTAGGAAGGAAGATGTTTCTGTCGTTAACGTTGAAAGACCTAAGCGGTTCTTCCCTGAGCTAAAGCTTTTGGGAATGAGAGGAGAGGAGGCGCTGAGGGCGCTTGAAGAGTTCTTGGACGATGCTGCAGTTTTGGGATTTAAAAGCGTTAAGGTTGTTCATGGACACGGGGCGGGAATATTGAAAAGGTTGGTTAGGGAGTATTTGAAGGAGTCTCCTTACGTGAAGTCGTTTAGACCTGGTAAGATTGAAGAAGGTGGAGATGGGGTGACGATAGTTGAACTGAAGTAGTAGCTGGAGGAAGGTATGAAGTTTGTGGTTTTCGGTGCTGGTGGTGTGGGGGGATTTTACGGTGGGATGATAGCCAAAGCTGGTTATCCGACCGTTTTTATAGCTCGTGGAGAACATCTGAAAGCTATGAAGGAAAGGGGGTTGAGAATAGAGAGCTTTAAGTATGGAAGCTGGACGGTAAGGGAAGATGGGGAAAAGGTAGTTTTTACCGATAATCCTGAAGTTGCTAAAGGTGCTGACGTCGTTTTGGTGTGTGTTAAGTCTTACGATACTGAAAAGGTGGCGCCTTTTGTGACTGAGATTTTGAAAGATAGTGGAGTTGCTATATCTGTTCAGAACGGTATAGAGAATGAGGAGATTTTAGAGAAGTATTTAGGAAAAGAAAGGGTTTTGGGAGCTACTGCTTTTGTTGGAGCTTACGTGAAAGAGCCAGGTGTTGTGGTTCATGAGGCGGCAGGGCTTTTAGAAATAGGAGAGATGGATGGAAACGTTTCGGAAAGAGTAGAGAAACTTGTTTCCATTTTTAAAAGTTGCGGTATAGAGGCAAGAGTTTCTAAAGATATTAGATATACTTTGTGGAAGAAGCTTGTTTGGAACGTTGCTTTTAATCCTTACTCTGTAGTTACTAAAGCTACCGTTGGGGAGATGTTGGCGCTTCCTGAAACTTACAATGTTTTGAAAAATCTGATGTTGGAGTGTTACAAGGTGGCTGAAGCTTATGGGATTGAGTTGAAACCTACTATAATGGAAAGGTATTTAAAGTCTTCTCCAGATTTAATGAACTATAAGACTTCAATGCTTCTTGATTTTGAGAAAGGGAAACCTCTTGAGATTGAAGGGATAACAGGTGCCCTTATCAGGAAGGCAGAAAAGGTAGGGGTAGAAGTGCCGTATAATAGGTGTGTTTACGCTACTGTAAAACTTTTAGATAGGAAGAGGAAAAATGGCTAAGAAGATAGGGTTTTGGGAAGCGTATTCCATCGGTGTTGGTGGGATGATTGGAGGGGGGATTTTTGCCGTTTTGGGTCTTACCATTCTTTTGGCAAAGGGAGCAGCGCCGATAGCCTTTATATTTGCGGGGATTATTGCTTTGCTTACTGCCTATTCTTATGCAAAGTTATCGGTTAGGTATCCCAGTGAAGGTGGAACTGTTGAATTTTTGGTGAGGGGTTTTGGTAATAATCTCTTTACGGGATATATGAATACTCTCCTTCTTGCCAGTTACATAATTATGCTTTCCCTTTATTCTTACGCTTTTGGAAGTTATGCATCAGCCCTTTTTTGTGGTCATGAAATTGAGGTAGTTAAGAAATTGTTTATTGCTGGCGTGATTATTTTCTTTGCCTTTTTAAACTTTTTAGGTGCCTATGTTAGCGGTAAAACAGAAGATATTATGGTTTTTGGCAAGTTGGGTATTTTATTGCTTTTTTCGGTTTTGGGTTTTTTTACGGGGGATTTTTCTCGCCTCTCGCCTGAACATTGGGAGTCGCTTATAAAAATAATGGTTGGTGGTCTCGTTATATTTTTAGCTTATGAAGGATTTGAACTGATAGCGAACACTGCAAGAGACGTTGAAGACCCAGAAAAAACGTTACCTAAGGCTTTTTACGCAGCTGTTTCCACAGTTATATTTGTTTACGTGCTTGTAGCAACGGTTGCTGTTGCTAACCTTACCTATGAGCAGGTTCAGAAGTATAGCGATTACGCCCTTGCTGTAGCGGCGGAACCGTTTTTAGGGAAGTTGGGGTTTGTTCTTATAGGGATAGCAGCGCTTCTGTCAACTGCTTCTGCCATTAACGCTACACTTTACGGTAGTGCAAGGGTTAGCTATTTGGTTGCAAAATTCGGAGCTTTGCCTAAGTCCTTTTCTAAAAAAGTATGGAAGGAAGGAACTGAAGGATTGATAATATTGGCAGTTTTAACTGTTGTATTTGCGCTTTCTTTTAATCTTGAGAATATTTCTGTTGCAGGTAGTTTGGGATTTCTCTCCATTTTTGCTGCAGTAAACCTTGCTAATTTTCGCCTCGCCGGAGAGACAGAATCTAATCCTTTTATATCTTTGATGGCTTTCCTGTTCTGCCTTGTTTCAGGAGCAGTTTTAATTTTTTATAACGTTAAGAATTCTCCTGAGGCTTTAAAGTCAGCAGTAATTGTTTTTATTGCTACTTTCATTTTTGAGGTTGTCTATAGGAGTGTCTCTAAAGTTAGAATGAAACCGTTTATAGATTGGCGTCTTGAAGAGAGTGAAAAGTTAATAAAGAAGCTTGAAAAACTGATGCCCTCTCTTTCGGATGAGCTAAAGCGTCACTTTAGAGCTATGGATATAACGTGGAGGAGGAAGCTTGCCAACTTTGAGATTGAAGTATCTGCCGATATAAGTGAAGAGGAGTTTAAAGAAAAAGAAAGGGAAGCTAAAGAAAAGTTGGGAATTAAGGATTACCATTCTGTTAGGTTTATAAAGAAGGAAGGGAGATGATAAAGGTTATATTTTTTTCTTCCTCTAAATGCGCAGTTTGTTTGTCTTTAAAGGAAAGGCTGAAACGGGTTGTGGAAGATTACGGAATTGAGATAGAAGAGATAAATCTTGAGGAAAAAAGGGATAAGGCTGCGAAATACATGGTATTCTCTGTGCCTACTGTAGTTGTAGAGGTTGATGGTAAAGAGTCTGGAAGGTGGAGTGGGGTTTTCTCTGTTAATGAAATTGAGACGTTTTTAGAGAGGATAATAGGTTTTATCTATTAATTTTCTTCTATTTGAACTTCTTCAATCTTTCTGTTGGTCGTTTTCGTTACTGTTAGTGTGTGGTTTTTCAGTTTCACTTTTTCGTTAGGTTTAGGAAACCTTCCCAATTTTGAGAGAATGAGTCCTGCTATTGTTATGTAGTCACGTGAAGTGGGGAGAGGTGTTTTAAGTAATTTGTTGACTTCTTCAATTTCTGTTGTTCCTTCAGCGATTAGTACGTTTCCTTGCTTCGTAATTTTGATTTCTGGGCGGTCAAATTCATCTTCTATTTTGCCAACTATTTCTTCTAAAATGTCTTCAAGGGTTACAATTCCTAAAGTTGAGCCGTATTCGTCAACTACTATTGCCATTTCTCCTTTGTTTTTTCTGAAGGTTTTGAGTGCATCAAAGATGTTCATGTATTCCGGCAGAACCAGTATGGGTTTTGCTATTTTTCCTACGGGAGTTTTTGTATCTGTAACGTTTAAGAAATCTGAAATGGTTATATAACCTACGATATTGTCAAATCGGTTTTCGTAAACCGGTAGTTTGGAAAATCCTGATTTTTCAAAGAGTTTTAGTGCCTGGTATGCGGGGCTATCTTTTTCTACTGCTACAACGTTAAGTAGAGGGACGTAGATGTTTCCAACGCTTTTTTCGTGGAGTTTCAGAATATTTTTGAGGATGTTTCTTTCCGCTCTCTCCACTTTAAGCTTTGATGCACTTTCAACTAACATTTTAAGTTCTTCTTTCGTTACGAACGGGTTTTGTGTGCTTTCGGCTTTTAATAGTTTTGCTACTAATCGGGATATTCCCATAACGAATATGGAAATCGGTTTAAAGAGAATGTAGAAAAAGTAGATTGGATAGACGATCTTGAAGGCTATTTTGCCTGAATATTTCTGAAAAAGGCTTTTGGGTATTAGTTCTCCGAAAGTGAGCGTTATTGGAGTGAAACAGAGAACAGTTGCTAACTCGGGATGGCTCTTTACTATCGGAATGGCGTGCTGTATCTGTTCTAAGAAGGCAGATGTAAACAGCGCTGAACCTGTTACGGTTGATATATTAGTTCCGATAAGGGTTGTTGTTAATAGTTTCTCTGGTTCCTTAAGGAGTTTTTCAAGGAGTTTTGCGGCTTTGTCTCCTTCCTGAAGCCTTTTCTGGAGCTCTATTTTCGGAAGGGAGACTATGGCTATTTCGCTACCTGAGAAGAAGCCTTCCATTATTACGCACAGGAGTATGGCTATGGCTGTTTCCATTACTTAGCTTTCTCCACCAAGATTTTTTTAATCCTGTTTCCTTCTGTTTCAATGACCTTAAACGTATAACCTTGATAGGTTATGGTTGAGCCTTCTTTGGGAATTTCCTTTGTTAGAGCCATTATCAGCCCGGCTAATGTATCAACTTCATCAAGGATTTCATCTTCTTTTAGGGATAAGGTTTCTATTACTTCTTCTATAGGGGTTTCGCCGTTGAATATGAATTTATCTGATGCAATTCTTTTAACTTCTTCTTCTCTTTTATCGTCTGGGATTGTTCCTACTATTTCGTTTAGTATGTCGTCTAACGTAACTATTCCGGCGGTGTTGCCGTATTCATCTATGACGATTGCCATGTGTTTTTTTCTTCTCTGCATCTCTTCTAAAAGTCTGTCAATGGTTTGGAATTCTGGAACGAAGAAGGGTTTATCTGCGAAGTGTTTAACGGGTTTTGTTAGGTCTTGGGGGGAAAGGGTGAGGGGGAGGATTTTTCTGGTGTAAAGGATTCCTGTAATCTGGTCAATGGAATCTTTAAAAATGGGAATTCTGGAGAATTTCGTTTTTCTTATCTTTTCTATAGCTTCTTTTACTGGTGTATCTTCCGATATGGCGAATATTTTGTGTTTTGGAGTCATTATCTCTTTGACGTCTGTTTCTCCTAAGTCAAGAGTTCTATCTATAAGTTCTTTTTCTTCTTCTGCTATTGTTCCTTCTTTTGCTCCTTCAGAAACTAAGATAAGGAATTCTTCATCGGTAATGGCAGATGGTTTGTTGAAGAGTTGAACGCCAAAAGGTTTGAGAATTAGTGAGGCAAAAGTTACTAAGATTATTCTTATCGGAAATATTACATATTTAACGAACTTTATGAATTTAAGTATGAAGAAAGCGTACTTTTCTCCGTACTTAATAGCTAAGGTTTTGGGAGTAACTTCGCCAAAGATGAGAAGGGTTATCACGGTTATTGGAATGGCTAACGTTGTGCCTTTTTCTTCGCCGAAGAGCTTTGTAAACATTACTGTTGAAGTAGAGGCTATCGCTATATTGACAATTTCGTTTCCTATAAGGATTGTAGCTATTAGTTCTGCGGGGTTTTGCAAGAGTTTTAGGATTTCTTTAGCTTTTTTGTTTCCTTCTTTTGCTAACCTTTCAAGCCTTAACGTATTGAGGGAGAAGAAGGCTGTTTCCGAAGCGGAGAACAGCCCGGAAAGTATTATTAAAATGGGCAGTATCAAGTAATAGCTACTTGAACTTTCCATTACGCGCTTTTCCTTTTAATCATTTCGTGAATTATTAGGTTCTGGATTGCTGTGATAAGGTTGTTCGTAAGCCAGTACAGGACAAGTCCTGCAGGGAAAGTTGCAAACATAAACGTAAAAACTACTGCCATTATGTAAAAGATTTTTTGCTGTTCGGGGTTTGCTGTAGGTGTGAGTTTTTGCTGGAGAATCATTGAAGCACCCATGAGAACTGGCATTATGTAGGTGGGGTCGTGCATTGAGAGGTCTGGAACCCATAAGAAAGAGGCTCCTTTAAGTTCAACAGCGTTTAAGAATATCTCGTAGAGTGCAAAGAATATGGGAATTTGAAGGAGCATAGGGAGACATCCACCCATCGGGTTGACACCTGCTTCTTTGTAGAGTTTCATCATCTCTTCGTTGAGTTTTTGAGGGTCGTTTTTGTAGCGCTTTTTCAGTTCTTCAAGTTTAGGGGCTAACTCCTGCATCTTTTTCATTGATTCAAAGCCTTTGTGGGTGAGTGGGTGGAGGAGGATTTTTATTATGAGAGTTAAAACGATTATTACCAATCCCCAGTTGTGAATATACTGATGGAGGAAAAGAAAGAATTTGAGTAACGGTTTTGCTAAGAAACCAAAAATTCCAAAGTCTATCGCTTTGTCCATTCCTAAAGCTTCAAGCTGTTTGAGTTCTTTTGGACCTCCATAAAATATGAAGTTACCGATAAACCCTTTAACCAAAGTGTGTCCGTTAAGGTTTTCTATCGTTACCGGGAATCCTTTACCTCTGAGTGCCATTATGAAGTACTTGTCTTCTTCTCCTGCCCATATAGTGTGGCTGTAGTTGATGCTTCCTTTTATGTCTTTTGGTTCAAGTCTTATAACTTTTCCGTCTGCCGTTTCAAGGACTGGTCCTATATGTCCCATCCTTGAAGTGTGCGCTTCGTTCACTTTTATGTCAGGTCCTACAACGGTTATTAGAGGTTTATTTTGAAGTTTGGTTTTTACGTCTATCTTGTACGAGTTAGGATAGAATGTGAGGGTTTTTGTGAAAGTAGTTCCATCTTTAAAAGTTCCTGTAAGGGTGAGTGTCACAGGGGCGTTGGTTACTTTAACTTCTGTTTTATCTGGCGTTAGCTGAGTTTTTAGAAGTTCCTCTGTGAGGTCTTTGTTGTCACTTATGGTTGTTAAGGGGTAGATGCCTAATTTTTCTGCTAAAGGGGATACCAATTGAGCTTTGTACTTTTTAACGTACAGGTTTACAAGTCTTCCGTTAACGGTGGATATTGCAGCAGTGTAGAGAGGAGTTTCTACTTTAACCGTTCTTCCTACTGTTTTAACTGAGGGTATGTCCATTTTGATTACTTTTGTGTTTTCTACAGCTTTAGCGTTGTTTTCTGTTTTTTTTGGGTGCATGAAGAACTGGAATCCGAAGAATACTATTGCAGCGATAACTAAGGCTTGTATGATACTTGAGAGTTTATTTTTTTCCATAGTGTAATTTCCTCCTTTACGGGTAGTCTATTCCACCCTTTGAAAATGGGTTACAGCGTAAGATTCTCCATATCGTCTTAATTAGTCCTTTGGTTGTTCCATATTTTTCAATCGCCAATATCGCGTAGGAGGAGCATGATGGGTAGTACCTGCAACTGTGGGGAAGAACTGGAGATATAAGTTTCTGGTAAGCTTTTATGATTAAAACAAGAAGTTTTTTCATGGCTATTCCTTTAGTATTCCTGCTTTTTGGGCAAGTTTCAAAAAATCCTCCTCCACCTCCTGCAACTTCCTACCTACTATTCCCTTTCTTGCAATAAAAATAATATCAACTGGTTTTAGCTTATGTTTGTTCAGACGAAACACTTCCCTCATCAACCTTTTAGCCCTATTCCTGATAACAGCTTTCTTGGAAATTTTCTTTGAAGCTATGAAACCTGCCCTCGGGAATCCTGCTTCTGATTCTGCAAAATAAAAAGCTACGGCGTTACCACCGTAGCTTCTTCCTTCTTTGAAAACTCTCTCAAACTCTTTTTGCTTTCTGAGCCTTTCATGTTTCTTAAACGTATATCTTATCTTCTTTTCCACTCGTCGCTTATCGTTAACTTCCAACGTCCTTTTTGCCTTCTTCTCTTTAGGATTTTTCTACCAGATTTGCTCTTCATTCTTGCTCTGAAGCCGTGAACTCTCTTACCGTGAAGCCTGCTTGGCTGGTATGTTCTCTTTGTGGACAATTTACACCTCCTGAGGCGAGCTAATTTGATAGGTGGAATTATAGTCAAGAAAGCGTAGTTG
This sequence comes from Desulfurobacterium pacificum, assembly GCF_900182835.1. Lineage (NCBI taxonomy): Bacteria > Pseudomonadati > Aquificota > Aquificia > Desulfurobacteriales > Desulfurobacteriaceae > Desulfurobacterium > Desulfurobacterium pacificum. Next base: position 78,188 of record NZ_FXUB01000005.1, on the reverse strand, counting down.
TCAAAAGTTTGACAGAGCTTCTACTATGAGTTCCGAAAGTAGGGAGGATTTACGTTCTGCAACTTTAACTACTTCTTCGTGGTTTGTTTTTAGCTTGAGAGTATCGTTAACCGGAACGGTAAGCGCAATTGTTTCTATACCTAAAAAGTTTGCAGCTATTACCTCAGGGACGGTAGACATGCTGACACAATCTGCGCCTAAAACTTCAAGCATTCTTATCTCTGCAAAGGTTTCGTAGTTTGGTCCTAATACGGCTGCTAACGTTACTTTTTCGGCTTTTATTCCTAACTTCAGCGACGTTTCCAAGAAAGCTTTTGCAAGTCTCTCACTGTAGAACTCCTTTCCATTTACAAATACTTTTGCGCCGTAATTCTTGATAAGTCCCGTTAGAGGGTTTCTTCCCATTAAGTTGATATGGTCTGTGATTATTCCAACGTCGCAGTTTGCCGCTTTTCTTGATACAGCACCTGAAGAACATGTTGGAATGAATATTTTGACTCCCAATTTTTTGCAGAGATAAGGTATGAAAAGGATTTCTGCGTCGGTTCTACCTTCGTAGTAGTGGAATCTGCCTTCAAAGAATAGGACTGGTTTAGTGCCGATTGTAAGAACTTTTAACACGCCACTGTGACCGGGAACGTAAGGTTCGGGCATTCCGGGAATCAGACTGTATGGAATTTCGGTAGCTGAGTTTCCTAACGATATGCCCGAACCGCCTACTATCGCTACATCAAACGTTTCTATTCCTGTTTGTTCTCTTATAAAGTCCGCTGCTTTCATAAGTTTCCTTAAATTTTAGGTTTGATAAAGAGGAGTTTGGAGGTGGGATTTTTCAATATACTTGCCTTTGTGAATATAGATATGAATACATCGTAATCTGGAAGGTAATCAAAGCCTTCTATTCCTCCTAAGTTGTAGATTGGATTTGTAGCTTCTTCCCAGTCAAAGTTATCGCCATTCCTGTAGAGAAGAAGTATTCTTCCTCCATCAAAGGTGTAGATGTTTCTCAAGATTCCTGGAACAACGTTTTTATTTTGAGAAAACAATACTTCTTCGTTTCCATCACCGTCTATGTCAATAGGAACAGGTTTAGGAGTTATGTAGTAACTTACCAAGCTATCCTCGTTGTACCAGTATAAGCAGTTGGGCGATGCGCCTATCTGTATCGGAGACCTCCAGATAACCGTTTTGCCTGCTGCCACGTCAAAGAAGTAATCTAAGTCATAATACGCGAAGTACATATGACCGTTATTCTTAAAGAGCTGAGCGCTTGTAACCTGAAATTCAGGTGGAACACGTACTTCTTCTATTTTTTTGAGTTTTCCGTTGCTTAGTTTTAACTTCCACACCTTTTTACCGAATATTTGGTCAGGTACATCGCTTACTTCCTGACCGAATACGGCGTCGTTAACGCCGTCGCCATTGGTGTCAAAGCCGGAGAGTATGAGTTTAGATTCTGCTACTCTGACCAACTTTCCATTTTTTACTTTGAAGATTCCGGAAAAGACAGTTTTAGACTCTTGGTCAAAGCCGTCTACTATGATTAGGTTTGTTTCTGAATCGTTGATGTTGAGGGGGGATACGTGGAATAGGTAGGTTCCTGGGAATGGGTTTTTAAAGGTGTAAACCTTGCTGAGTCCTGTAGGAGTGGGGTGGAAAACTTCTATTTTATCTTCTTCAGATACCACTATCTCTTCCTGAGGGGATTTGTCAATGTTAGCTGTAAACAGGCTTGTGGCGTGGGTCTTTAGGTTTGCTACTACTGAGTAACCTGCATTTATTCCTATTGTAAATGAGGCTGCTGGTGTGCCGTTCCAGGGGAACACTTTTAGCAGTCGCTTTGTGCCGTCAAAAACCTCTACTCCTTCGGAGGAAACGACAAAGTATCCATCGTATCCTGTTAGCTTGTCAGCAGGGACTTTTCTTTTAAAGTCTGCAGGATATTTAAGGTGGAAAACTTTTTTGAACTTTTCACCTTCTGTGTAGTCTGATAGGTGAAGGTATGGCAGTTTTTCTTTAAGTTCTTTGTAGAGTTTCTTCCCCTTTTCTTTTGTAAAGTCAAGGTAGAGGATTTTGTTGAAGGAATACTTTTGGACTTTTTCTCCTACAATGGGTTTGCCTATCGTAGGTAAAGCTATCGCGTAATCGTTTTTGACCTCTTTGACCTTTAGGATAGCTCCACTTTTTTCTGCAACGAACGTATCTCCTGGACTAACTCCGTCTTTCTTCCCTAAGTCTATTATGTAGCCGTCATAGCTGTTGAGTACTATTTCTCCTTCTTTGGGAGAGAATTCCTTTTTCATATAGAAAAGAACGTTTTCTACTCCTTTAAGGTTGGTCTTTTCTGGTGTTTGGCTTTCTACAGGAATATAAGGTGTGTAAACGGGCTCTTCTTTTTTGGAGAAAGGGTTTAGAGACGATAGACCGCAAGAGGAAGCCAATACAATTATTGTAGCAAGGGGTATAAGTCTTCTCATTTATCACCTCATGTTTAAGGTTTCTTCGTGTGGGAAAATATTAGCATACAAAATTGGCATGTTTATTGCTTAAACTTAGCGGACAAAATAAAGGAACTGGAGGAGAGAGATGATTGAAGACGGAATTAAACAGCTGGTACAGTCTCTGAACGTTCTCTACCTTTTAGCCGGTGCTGTAATGATTTTAGCTATGCACGCCGGTTTTGCCTTTTTGGAAGCTGGAACTGTGAGAGTTAAGAACCAGGTTAACGCCCTCGTAAAGATAATAGTTGACGTTTCTGTAGCGACGTTGGCTTACTACTTTATAGGTTACCCTCTTGCCCATAAGGTTTGCTTCGTTCGTTCAGCAACTTCTTTAATGGCAGACCAGGGATTTGAGCTTGTAAGGTTCTTCTTCCTCTTGATGTTTGCTGCATGTATTTCAGCTATTGTCTCTGGTGGTGTTGCTGAGAGAATGAAGTTTAAACCTTACATTACGGCAGGTTTCTTCTTGGCAGGTGTTGTATATCCGATTTTTGAAGCTCTTATCTGGGGAGAAAGGTGGTCTCCTGCATTTCAAGGCTTTGTGGAGCATCTTTTCGGAGCGCCAATTCACGACTTTGCTGGTTCTATGGTTGTTCACGCTCTCGGTGGCTGGATTGCACTGCCAGCTATACTCATTTTAGGACCGAGAATGGGTAGATACGTAAATGGAAAGTCTAAGCCTATTCCTATCAGTAATATTCCTTATCTTGCTTTAGGTAGCTGGATTTTGATTTTGGGTTGGTTCGGCTTTAACGTTATGAGCTCTCAGAGTATAGAAACGATTTCCGGTCTTGTTGCTGTGAACTCTTTAATGGCAACTGCTGGTGGTATTATCGGCGGAACTTTGTTCGGTAAAAACGACCCTGGATTCGTTCATAACGGCGCTTTGGCAGGGCTTGTGGCTATATGTGCTGGTTCCGATATTGTTAATCCTATTGCTGCGTTTGTTATCGGTTTTGTTGCCGCTTGGATATTCGTTAAGGCTTTCGTTTGGGAGCAGGAGAAGTTAAAGATAGATGATGTTTTGGGTGTTTGGCCTCTTCATGGAATTAACGGTATATGGGGTGGAATTGCTGCGGGGATTTTTGGACAGAAGGTTTTAGGTGGTTTGGGAGGAGTTTCTATACTCTCTCAAATTTTTGGAGCTGTATTGACCATTATTTATGCACTTGTAGCAGGTTACGTTCTTTACGGCATTTTGGATAAGGTTATGGGTCTCAGGCTTACAGAAGAAGAAGAGTTTAATGGTTCTGACCTCTCTATTCATCATATTACTGCCTATCCCGAGGAGAAGTTTAAGGTTTGATTCTCTTCCTCCAGTTCTTTTTATCCCCCGCACCTGCGGGGGATTTTTTATTTAAAGCGTTGTAAATTCTTGTTTTTCTTTCTATAATTGTGAATGATTATCATTTGGAGGTTTCCTTTTGGAAAAATCTGCTAAAAAGAGGAAGAGAAATACCAGGCAAAAAGCGGTTGTGTATCAGGTAGTGAAAGATTCCTGTGACCACCCTACAGCTGAAATGGTGTACGAGAGGGCAAAGAAGGAGATTCCGACAATAAGCCTTGGAACTGTCTATAGAGTTTTGAAAGAGTTAGCTGAGGAGGGGAAGATAAAAGAAATAATAATTGATAAGCAGTCAAGGTTTGACAGGAAAACAGACTTTCACCACCACTTTATATGTAAAGGTTGCGGAAAAATAGAGGATATAGAAACACCGGTTTGTAGATATACGTGTAGAAAGGTGGAACAGAAGGGTTATATCGTAGAAGAAATAGAGTATAAGTTTTACGGCTATTGTGATAAATGTGCACAGAAAATGTGCAGGGAAATCGGCTGATTGCACTTATATGGTGCATAAAGTGTTTTTTTCTTTAAGAATATTCTTCAATTTTATTGGCATCAATTTTGTTAAAATAAAGGTCAACTTCCATTGGGGGTAAAAAGATGAAGAAGATAGAAGCGATTATTAAGCCGTTCAAGTTGGAAGAAGTGAAAGATGCTCTAACGGAAATAGGTGTTCAAGGTCTTACAGTTTCAGAGGTAAAAGGTTTTGGAAGACAGAAGGGACATACAGAGCTTTACAGAGGTGCAGAATACGTTGTTGATTTCATCCCTAAGATAAAGATAGAAGTGATAGTTCCTGATTCTATAGCTGACAAAGTAGTAGAAACGATTGTAAACGCTGCCAAAACAGGTAGAATTGGTGATGGAAAAGTTTTTGTTATTCCGGTTGAAGATGCTATCAGAATTAGAACAGGTGAAAGGGGAGAAAATGCAATTTAAAATAAAAGGAGGGTTCCATGAGACCAACGAACGCTAAAGAGGTTGTAGAACTTATTCAAAGAGAAGGTATTAAGTTCGTAGACCTCAGATTTACCGACATGTTCGGAACATGGCATCATATTACTTTCCCAGCTCATGAGATTTCCGAAGAGAGCTTTGAGCAGGGTCTTTTCTTTGATGGTTCTTCTATCAGACAGTGGCAGCCTATCAACGCAAGTGACATGATGTTTAAACTTGACCCAACAACTGCAACTGTGGACCCACTTTCCGAAATTCCAACCCTTGTTGTAATTGCTGATATTGTTGACCCTGTTACAAAGGAACCTTACCACAAAGACCCAAGGAACATTGCTAAGAAAGCTATTGAATACCTCAGGTCTACAGGTATTGGAGATACTGTTTACTGCGGTCCAGAACCTGAATTCTTCATTTTTGATGACGTTAAGTTTGATGTTGGTATGAACTACGGTTTCTACGAAGTTGACAGCGTTGAGGGTATCTGGAGAAGCGGTGCAGATGAGAATCCTAACCTTGGTCATAAGATAAAAGTTAAAGGTGGTTACTTCCCTGTTCCACCACTTGACCAGCTTGACCACATTAGAAAGGTTATCTCTTTAAAAGCTGAAGAAGCAGGACTTGTTATTGAATGTCTCCACCACGAAGTTGCTACTGGTGGACAGTGTGAAATAGACTTCAGATTCGGTACTCTTATTGAGGCTGCTGACAACGTTCAGTGGCTTAAGTACTTGGTTAAGAACGTAGCTAAGATGTTTGGAAAGACTGCTACGTTTATGCCTAAGCCACTCTTCGGTGATAACGGAACAGGTATGCATACTCATATGTCTATCTGGAAGAACGGTGAGAACCTCTTTAACGGCGACCAGTATGCTGGACTTTCTGAAACTGCCCTTTACTTCATCGGTGGAATTATTAAGCACGCAAAGGCTGTTTGTGCGTTTACGAACCCAACAGTTAACTCTTACAAGAGACTTGTTCCTGGATACGAAGCACCTGTTAACCTCTGCTACTCTGCAAGAAACAGGTCTGCTTCTATTAGAGTTCCAGTTGTTACATCTCCTAAAGCTAAGAGAATTGAGGTTAGATTCCCTGACTCTTCAGGTGCACCGTACCTTGCCTTTACTGCGCTTCTCATGGCTGGTCTTGATGGAATTGAGAACAAGATTCATCCAGGAGAGCCTGTTGATAAGAACCTTTACGACCTTCCACCAGAAGAGCTTAAGGATATTCCTACTGTTCCAGGTTCTCTTGAAGAAGCGATTAACGCTCTTGAGAAAGACTACGAGTTCCTTACAAAAGGCGGCGTAATGACTGAGCAGTTCCTTGAGGACTACATTGAGTACAAGCGTAAGGAAGAGATTGACCCAGTTAGACTAAGACCAACTCCAATGGAGTTTATGCTTTACTACGACGTTTAATCCTGATAGTTTTAAGGTTGAAGGGGGGGGAGTCTTTACTCCCCCCTTTCTATTTTACAGGTGGTAAAGTTTCCCTTGCTATTAAATCTCCTAAGGTTTCTCTCTGCCTTATTATTCTGTAGGTATTACTATCAACTAAGATTTCTGCGGCTCTTGGACGAGAGTTATAGTTGGAAGACATTGAAAATCCGTAAGCGCCTGCACTTAAAACGGCAATGACGTCTCCTTCCTTTAGTTCTGGAAGTTCTCTACCTTCTGCCAAAATGTCTCCTGTTTCGCAGATTGGTCCCACTACGTCTGCTTTTTTGACTATTCCGTTTTTTTCTTCAACGGGAACTATATGGTGGTAGGCTTTGTATAGGGAAGGTCTTGATAAGTCGTTCATTCCTGCATCAACGATGTAGAAAAGTTTTTCATCTCTTTCTTTTACGTATATAACTTTGGTTAAGAGAATTCCTGCGTTTCCGGAAATTCTCCTTCCAGGTTCTAATATAAGGGTACAGCCTATTTCTTTTACTATCGGAATTAGTTTCTCGGCTAAGGCTTTTGATGGAATGGGTGGAATTGATGGGTTATAGTTGATTCCAAGCCCGCCGCCTGCATCAAAATATTCTATTTCTATTCCTATGGAATGAAGTTCTTTAACTAAATTGGCGATTTTTTTAGCGGCTTCTTCAAATGCTGAGATGTCTGTTATCTGAGAGCCTATATGAAAGTGAATACCTTTGGGGTTAAGCCATTTGGAATTAGCTGCTAACTTATAGAGGTCTATAGCTTCTTCGTAATTTATGCCGAATTTACTCGTTTTGAGACCTGTTGATATGTAAGGGTGCGTTCCTGCGTCAACTTCTGGATTTACTCTGAACGCAATAGAAACGTTTTTCTGTAGTTTCCCTGCCACTTTTTCTACTGTTTTAAGTTCACTTTCCGATTCTACGTTGATTAAAAGGATATCTTTTTCTATGGCGTATTCTATTTCATCCTCTCTTTTTCCTACTCCTGCAAAAACGATTTTTTTAGGGTCTATGCCTGCCGTTAGGCTCCTGAATATTTCGCCTGCCGATACGGTGTCTGCGCCTGCGCCTGCTTCTCTAAGAATGGAGAGTATGTTTACGTTAGAGCAGGATTTTACGGCAAAGCAAGTTATGTGATTTATTTCTCTGAAAGCGCTGTCAAACTCGTTAAACCAGTAGAGGAGGGCGTTTTTGCTGTAAACGTAGAGAGGGGTTCCTTCTTTGAGCGCCAAATCTTTTAGATTAACGTTTTCAAAGTGTAGGTTTTTTTCAACGTATTTAAGGTATGGGTAGATTTCGGACATAGCTTCTCCTTAGATTACTGGAGTTTGTAATGTATGGGAATTTTAACCTTAAAACTATCTTCTTTGAAGTCAGCAGGTAAGGGAGGAAAGTGACAGGCTTTTACTAACTTTTCTGCGGCTGAATCAAGAATGGAATTACCGCTTGATGATACGATTTTAACGTATTTAAGAGAACCGTCTTTTTTAACGATGAATTCCACCGTTACGGTTCCTTCTATTCCTAACCTTCTGGCAATTAGCGGGTACTTTTTGTGTTTTTCAAGTTCGGCGATTATCAGTTTTAGGTATTCTTCTTTTTCTCTTTTGTTTTCTTTTATGGATGTAGATGTTACGTTTGGTTTTGGGAGTTGAGAGGTGGGTTGTATTTTGCTTGGAGCTGTCTTTAGGGGAGACTGGATAGGAGACGGAGGAGAGGAGATAGTTTTTTGAGCTGTTGATATTTTTTCTTTCGGGGTTTCCACTATCTGTTTTTTATTTTGGGGTTTTGTGGAGATTGGGGGGTGGATTTTTTTGGGTTTAAAGCTTTTCTGTTTTTGGGATTTAAGGTGGGTTTTCGTTTTTTTCTTTTGGGGAGGTTTTGATTTTGGTTTAGGTTTTGGTTGAAGTTTTGTTTTCTGTTTTACTTTCTTTATCTTTGGTTTTGTAGTTGAGATTTTCTTTTCTTTTTTCGGAGGTGTTGCTAATGGAGCAGAAAGGGATATTTCTACTACGTTCTCTTTGTTGTTTTTTTCAAAAGTAGCTAATTTCAGTTTTAAGTTGTAGAGAACGGTTAAGTGTATTAACGTTGATATTATGAAGGCGATTATGAGTTTCTTTCTCATGGTTCTTCGGTTAGGTAGTGTTTTAGTATTTTAGTGAAGGCTTTCTCTAAAGTGCGTTTTGTACTTTCAGAGATGTAGTAATTCTCTAAGCAGGGATTTTCGTTTAGTTCTATTCTTTTTTCTCTCCAGTTTATTTTAAAGGTATAGGGGGTGAAAATACCGTTTTTCATAGCTGTTATGGCTATTTTTAGTTTTAAAATAGCTTCTTTTACTTTTCTATCGTTTCCGTTGAACGTTTTTCTCCAGTTTTCCTCTTTTACTTTTTTTCCACTTCTTGAGACCGATATAAAGTGGAATTCTGTGTTTTCTAAAGGAGCGTTGATGGCGAGGGCATAGCATATTGTTTGAATGGATTGGGGATTGGGCGGGTTGTATGAGCTTTTGTTTACATTTCGTGATTTAAAATCTATGACGGTGAATTTGCCGTTGTTTTCTATGAGCATGTCTATCCTGCCAGTTATTTTAACGTTTGATATGGTGAGTTCAACGGGGTACTCCTGGAGGATTTTTCCTTGTTGAGTCATTGGATGGTTTTTGAAGAAAGATAGAAAGCGATGGAGGTTTTCTGTTATGTGGGAGGAGAGGAGGAGGTGGTGGGGATTTTCTTCGTTGAGGAAGCTTTCAACTAAAGCCTTTACCTCTTCTTTCGTGTGTTGTTTTGAAAAAAGTTTCCTTATTCCTTCGTGGTAAATGGTTCCTTCCAACTGTTCTATAGTTTGTTCTGTTTCCTGTGGAAACGCTAAAGATAGCAGCGCTTTTGGAGGGCATTCAAGGTAGGTGGAGATAGTTGTGGTGGGGATTTTGTGCGTAAGTTCTTTTTTTAATTGCTTGTCTTTTATGTAGAAGTTGTAACTTAAATCCTGTTCTCTGTTTTTCCAGCTTTCAATACCCTTTTCCCACGGTAGATTATCTGGTTTTTTTAGTCCTTTGAAAACTTTGTAGCAAGAAACGCTTATGGAAGTAGTTATTTCTGCCCTTTCTCTTTCTTTGGAGACCTTTTCTTCTAAGAGTTCGGCAAATAGTGATTTGCCTTTACCTGATAGGTATGTTATATGAAGCTCTTCTAAAGGTAGGGAAAGGAGGTAGGAGAATGTTAGTATGTCGTAACCAATTAATCTTTCTCTGGTTGGAAAAGGTTCTTCAGCTATGTTTTCGCGGTTGATGGCTTTGTTTATCAGCTTTCTTTCTTCATAGGAGAATTCAGGGTCAAAGGGATATGTTCTTGGGTATACACCTTCGGAGAGATTTTCAAATATAACAGCTTTTGGGAATAGGGAAATTGCGGCTTCTGGTGAACAGATGTGGACTCCGTAAGGGTCGTTATCTTCAACGGGCATGTACCTTTCTCTGAAGAAAAGTTTTAGGCGATTGAATGCTTCTTCTGGGGATAGTTTGTGAGATGGAAGGAGGTTCAGTTTTTTTAGCGTTGTGGCTTCTTCGGCGAATTTCTCTAAGTGTTTTATTGTAGTTTCTTCGTTGAAAGAGGTTTTATAGTAAAGGTCAACGGAATATTCAAGCCATTCGGAAAGGTTTTTTGGGGGAGAGGGGGTGGATTTTATGTGGTTTAGTAAATGTTTTATGAACGGAGAGCTGATTAAAGGGATACTTCTTATTTGAAAACGGAAGGGAACGTTTTTTTCCTTTAGGAGGTAATAAAGAAGTTGAGAAATCTCATCTAAGGAACTTCCTGTTACGACGATTTCATGAGGCATAAGTCCCTTTTCTAAAAGATGGATGATGGTGTCTACTATATACTTAACACTTTCGCCTCTGGTTTTGCACTCTTTAATTGTTAACTTTGTAGGGGTACTGATTTCTTTTCTTTCAAGATTTAGGGTGTGGACTAAGGTATTTGCAGGGATTTCTTCTACTTTAATTTCACTTTCTTTAATGGAATTTCTTAAAGATGTAAATAGGTTGTTACTAATGTTTAGCTCAGGGATAGAAAAAAAGGTTACTGTTGAGTTCCAGTTTTTTAACAGCTGCTTTTCTATAGGGAATATAAAAGGAAATAGAATAACGTTTACTTTTATGTCTTTTCTGAAGTCTCTTTTAAAGAGTTGAAAAGTATCTGTTGCGTTGGGAATATTGTTAGTACTGCTTTCTACTATCTCTTTAATCTTTAAAAGCTTTTTGAACTTCCAGCGGGTTTCTTCGGGTAGTTTTGACAAGGATTCCCACGCAGTTTCGTTTTCCACATTATGTTGATTCAAATCTCTTATTCTTTCTACAGTGGATTCTACATATTCAAATTCTTCAGCGATTTTTCCAGTTATTTCCTCTATTGCTTTTTCGGTGATAAGGAATATTTCTTGGTTGGAGAGGAAACGCGGTATAGGGGTTAGGTTCTCCTCTAAAATTAGATTTATAAGCTCTTTATAGGTACCTGAATACTTTCCTGTTACTATTGGTTGATACTCAGTCAGTTTTATATCAAAGTAAGTCGTAAATTGTCTTACTGCGAAGAAGCTATTTTCTAATCGGTGCGGTAGTTCAATCACCTTACCTCGCTTCTTTTCTTTTTTGCCTTTTCAAAAAAATCTTTTAGTTCTTCCGATTTTACTTGTTCTATTAGAGTTTCCACTTTTTCTATTGATTTTTTGAACGTTTTGATAGCTTTGAGGAGGTTGTCTCTGTTTTCTATGCAGATGTCTCTCCACATAATGGGGTCACTCATGGCTATTCTTGTGAAATCTCTGAAACCTCCTCCTGTTAGCTGGAACAGGTCTTCTCCTATTTCGTTGGAAAGTTTATCTATTGCATCAACGATGGCGTAAGCTACCACGTGGGGAAGGTGACTGACTGAGGCGAAAACTATGTCGTGAAAGAAAGGGTCCATCTCTATTACTTCAGAACCTAAATTTTTCCAGAGGTTTTTAACCTTCTCCAGTGCGGTTTTATCTGTGTTTGGAGTTGGAGTTACAATAAATTTTGCTCCGCTGAAAAGGTTTTCTACAGCGTTGTCCACTCCGGATTTTTCAGTTCCGGCTATTGGGTGACCTCCCACAAAGGGAGCTTTCCCTTTTAGTAAACTCTCACATTTAAACACTATGTGCCCTTTTACGCTTCCTAAATCTGTGACGATTGTTCCGGATGAAATAAAAGGAAGAAGTTGGCGGATTACTTCTTCGTAAACACCAACGGGGGTAGCTATAACTATTAGGTCTGCGTTTTCTGCGATGGAATGTTTGATACTTCCATCATCTATTACTTCTAAGTCAAGTCCTTTTTCTATTGCTTCTGGATTTATGTCTATTGCAGTAATCTTTCCGTTAAAACCTTTTAGTTTCAAATTAAGAGCAAAGGAGCCTCCGATTAATCCTAAACCTATTATGCATATTTCTTTGAAATTCCATTCCAATTTAGCTCCCCTTTACTGAGTGATAGATTGAGAGAATTTTACACGAGTTTTCAAGGGCTGATAGGTATTTTAATGCTTCGTTTAAATTTCTACCGGTTGAGAACGCTCCGTGGGATTTTACTACCACGATTGGGGATAGTTTGAGGAGACCGATAATTTTTGTTGCGACTTCTTCTGATGACACTACGCAGGTGGCAGATAAAACGGGTACTTTGTGTAGTAGTAATTTTCCTTCTGAATCCATAGGTGTTATTGTGTTAGTTATTAAAGAGCAGGCAACAGTGTACGGTGAATGGGCATGAACGATAGCGTTAATTTCGGAAAAGTTCTGGTATATAGCTCTGTGGACCAATAGTTCAATTGAAGCACCTTCGTCAAGTTTTTCGTTTTTTTGAAGGGTTGTAATTACAAAGTCATCTTCTGTTAAAAAACCTAACATTTTTCCTGATTTTTTGATTATTATGTGTTCACCTTTTCGGATGCTTATGTTTCCTCCGTGGGTGTCTGTTAGTCCGGCTTCAAAAACAATTCGCCCTGTTTTTATCATTTCGTTTTTTTCTTTTATAAAAGTTTTCATACTGTTGACCTCAGATGAGTTTTGGAAGCTTTATTGTAAGTTTTTGAGATGTTAATTTTCAACCGTAGAATGAAGAGGGGGGATTATATCCCCCCTTTAGTTTTATTTTTTCTTTCTTAACCTTTCAATGGCGATTTGGACACTGGCTCTTAAACGGTCAATGGCTATAGCCAATTTAGTGATTTCATCTTTAACTTCTTCTTCCTTCAGACCGCGGACTCCTAAATCAATATCTAATTTCCCGAGACTTATATCGTGAGCTGCTTTTGTCAGTTTCTCAATAGGAATTATTATTTCATACTTAGCAAATAACCAGAACACCAAGAAAGCTATGATGAATGCTCCTATATTAACTATATCAACAAGAGATAGAGCGGTTGAAATAATGCTTGGTGGTAGGATGGATACGCTTATAATTCCTCTTAAATCGCCAACTTTGTAATTGATGGCTCTTTTGTAGTTATCTCCATATTTAGCTTTGAGAGCCTTTAATATTTCTTCAGGTATTTGATTTTCAGGTCCATGACATTTTAGGCAGCTCTGCTTTACGTAAATAGCTTTGGCGTAACGGAATGTTTTTCCATCCCATCCCCAGTATTCTGTAACTCCTTTCTTTTCAATAGTTTTTATGGCTTTTGTTTCCCAGGTATCTGGTTTGTCTTCTGGAGCCATATATCTGTCTGATACTACGCGGAAAGACCATCCGTATTCAATGTTTGATAGTTGTGAAAGTTCTCTTGTGGCAAGTGCTGGGTTGTGGAGAAAGAAGTGAGTTTCTCCTACTCTTTTAAGAACTTCATCTGACTTATAGGCTTTTAATTCTCCATAGGGAGCATCTAAACTCATTAAATAACCGATGCCTTCAGTGTATTTGTCTTTTGTCCATACACCTCCGAAACTTGCAGCCCACTTTCTGAATATGATAATTTCTTGTGCGAGACTTCTACCTTGATTTATAAGGCTTACTTTATAGGTCTTGTTGAGTAAATGAAAGAAGGAGAGCGTAGATAGGGCTACGAGAATGAAGAAAACAATTAGTATTTTGTGGGTAATACTGAGTTGTTTTGTTTTCATTTTCTCCTCCCTGAAAAGATGTCTGTTTAAATTATACTCTAAACCTTTGTTTATTATTAATTTATATTTTACAATTTATTTAGATTAGAGGTACACTAAATATGAAGAGATTTATTGTGTTTCTTTTTGCTGTTTTCCTTATTTCTTGTGGAACGCGTAGTGAAAGAGTAGTTATCATTCCTTCTACACAGAAGGGAGGGGTGTTTTATAGGAAATCGGAGTGTAGCTACACTTATAGTGTTGGTGGGAAAGTTTATTGCGTAAGGAAAAGTAGTTATGGTTATGTTGAGGTTGGGTATGCTTCGTGGTATGGTCCTGGATTTCATGGAAAAAGAACGGCAAGCGGTGAGATTTACAATATGTATAAGTTAACAGCAGCTCATAAGACGTTGCCTTTGGGTACTTACGTAAAGGTTATAAACCTTGAGAATGGAAAAAGCGTGATTGTGAAGATAAACGATAGAGGACCTTTTGTGGAAGGTAGAATCATAGATTTATCTTACGCTGCTGCCAAGAAGTTGGGTATGTTGAAAAAGGGTGTGGCAAAGGTGAAGTTGATAGCTTTAGGCAGAAAAGTTGACCATCGTTACGTTGCGTCTGAGTATCGAAAGGGGCGATTTTACGTTCAGATTGGAGCTTTTAGGAATAAGCTGAATGCTTATTCTTTTAAGTATTCTGTAATGAGAAGGTATGGAATAAAGGTGAGGGTTGTCTACATGGATGGTTATTATAGGGTTTTGGCTGGTCCTGTTTTTTCTTTGAAAGATGCTAAGCGGTTTAAAGAGAAACTTGAGAAGAAAGGTATAGAAACTTCGTTTATTATCAGGCTATAGTGGAGGAGTTATGAAAAGTTTACTTACTGTTGACTCGCTTGATATACCTTCAGAAACTTACGATGTAGTTGTAGTAGGTTCTGGAGCTGCTGGGCTTTACTGCGCAATTGTTCTTAAAAGGTTAGGTTTAGATGTTTGTGTTCTTTCTAAGTCTGAAATGTATGAGGGTTCAACTTTTTTGGCTCAGGGAGGTATAGCTTCTGCCCTGCCTCCTGATGATTCTACTGACCTGCACTTTGCTGATACGGTAAGGGCAGGAGCTGGTTTGGTAGATAGGAAGATGGCAAGGATTTTGGTGGAGGAAGGAGTAAAAAGGGTTATAGACCTTATTGAGTTGGGGGTGGATTTTGATAAAGATGAGGAAGGATTTATCCGGTTTACTAAAGAAGCTGCTCATTCTGTTGCGAGGATAGCGCATTGTAAGGATAAAACTGGGGAGGATATAGAAAAAGCGTTGATAAGTGCTTATTCTGGAAGGATTCAGGAGTTTGTTCGTGTAAAAGAGCTTATAGTAAAAAATGGAAGATGTTATGGAGTTTTAGCAGAAGTTTCTGGGGATTTGAGAGCCTTTTACGCTCCGGCTGTTGTTTTTGCTACTGGTGGTGCGGCGGGATTATTTGAGAAAACTACTAATCCTCCAACGTCAACGGGGGACGGTATAACAATTGCTTTAAGGTATGGTGCAAAATTAAAGGACCTTGAGTTTGTTCAGTTTCATCCTACAGCTTTTTGTGATGATAAAGAGTGTTTTTTGATATCTGAAGCTGTTAGAGGAGAAGGGGCTGTTATCGTTGATAGACATGGTAGAAGGTTTATGGGGGACTATCACCATTTGTGGGAACTTGCTCCGAGAGATGTTGTAACTCGGGCTATTGAAACGCAACGGAGACTGTCTGGTGGAGATATCTATTTAGATTTTAGACCCATAGAGAGAAGGGGGATAGATATTTATGAACGGTTTCCCACAATTTGTAGAAAGCTTAAAGAGAAGGGATTGGACCCGAAGAAAGATTTAATTCCTATAACTCCGGTAGCTCACTACTATATTGGTGGAGTAGCTGTTGATAGTTTTGGTAGAACTTCTTTAAAGGGTCTTTACGCTGTAGGAGAGGCTGCATGTACGGGAGTTCATGGAGCTAATAGACTTGCCAGTAACTCTTTGCTTGAATGTGTTGTTTTTGGTAATAGAGCTGCTTATGGAGTGTATGCTGATTGGAGGTATTTGAGTAAGAGGTTTGCTGAAGTGAGAGTAAAGTTAGAGGAGTGGAAGCCTCAGAATGAGCAGAAGTATGTTTTGGAAGATGTTAAGAAAGTTTTATGGAGTAACGTTGGTATAGTTAGAACGGCAGATTCTTTAACTAAGGCTATTGATAGGCTTTCAAATATAGCTCTTTCTTTATCTAATTGGGAAGTGAGGAATGGAGCTATTTTAGGGCTTGCAATGGCTATAAGTGCGATGAGGAGAGAAGAGAGTAGAGGAGGACATTTTAGAAGTGATTTTCCTTACGAAAGAGAGGAGTTTAAAAGGCACAGCGAATTTACTTTAGAAGATTTAGAAAGGTTGTTATTCTAAAAGGAATTCTTTTAGTATGTGGTAGCAGGTGTGGATTTTTTCTACTTCTACGTATTCATCTTTTTGATGAGCCTGGTGAGGCTGACCTGGACCGAAGTTAACTGCATCTACGCCGATTTCGGATAGCTGGGCGACATCTGTCCATGCTTGTTTAGCTTCTATTGGTAAATTAAACGTTTCTTTAAACAAACGTAAAATAGGGTTGTCAAGGCAGGGTCTTGCAGCGGGTGATATGTCCCAGATTTTTAGAGAGGATGTTTCAGTTTCTTCTGCTAACTTTTCTATTTTCTTTAAAGCTTCTTTTGTAGTTTTGTCTGGCGTAAACCTGTAGTTTACGTTTATTAGGAACTCCTCAGGGATAATGTTACGACCGCCTTTGAAGTCTACCATTGTTGCGTTCATTACTTCAAAATAGGAAAGGTTGCCAACTTTGTATTCCTCAGGTTTCATCTCACTTAGCGTTTTGAGGAGTTTCCAGCCTTTGTGAATTGCATTATCGCCTTCCCAAGGTCTTGCTGAATGTGCCCGTTTCCCTTTAAATATGAACCACGCGTGGATGACGCCAAGACAGCCGACTTGAATTTTATTATCTGTCGGTTCTAAAACAAAAGCAAAGTCGTTTCTTTTTATGAGTTCTGAGAATTTTGATATGAGCAGTTTTAATCCGTTGTCTTCGTATGGTCCTTCTTCTTTTTCGTAGAAGATAAAAGTCAGGTTAAATTTGGAGTTTTTTTCTTTTAAGTCAGATATTATTTTGAGTATGACAGCGTCTCCAGCTTTCATATCGCTGGCACCAAGACCGTATAACCTACCGTTTATGATTTTTCCTGTATATTTATTTTCACCAGGAACGGTGTCTAAATGACCGACTAAGGCTACGGTTTGTTTGTTCTCATCAAAGGGCGTTGTGGCTATTATGCTGTTGTTTACTCTATGGATTTGCAAGTGAGGATTTTCGGTTTTTATGAAATTTTCTACAAAATCTGCAATTTGCTTTTCGTTGCCGTAGATGGAGGGAATGTTTATTAGTTCTTTGAGGATTTCTACAGGCATTTAATCTCCGTATTTGGCTATGGTGGGCCCGGGAGGACTCGAACCTCCGACCAGCCGGTTATGAGCCGGCTGCTCTGACCAACTGAGCTACGGGCCCCTTATGGTGGAGCCGGTGGGATTCGAACCCACGACCTTCAGACTGCCAGCCTGACGCTCTCCCAGCTGAGCTACGGCCCCAATTAATAATGGCGTCCCCGGCGGGATTCGAACCCGCGTCGCCGGCGTGAAAGGCCGGTGTCCTAGGCCGGGCTAGACGACGGGGACGCTGTTAAGTGGTGAGCCGCCCAGGACTCGAACCTGGGACCTACGGATTAAAAGTCCGTTGCTCTACCAGCTGAGCTAGCGGCCCACTTAATTTGACGATGGATAATATAGGCTTGCAGCGGTTTCTGTCAATATTTTTTTTACAATTTCAGGAAATAATCTATGAAAACATCACTATATATTTTGAGTCTTCTCCATTTTTCATCAGTTGCTAAGATATTTTCTTCAGGTATTCCTTCTTCTTGAAGTTCTTTTTTGTAAACTTCTATCCAATTTTTAATATCTTCTTTTGTTACTTCTAAGTGGAATTGAAGACCAATTACCTGATTTCCTATTCTGAACGCTTGGTTGTTGTATTTAACTGAAGAAGCCAATCTGGTAGCTCCTTCGGGAAGGTCAAAAGTGTCTCCGTGCCAGTGGAAAACTTCTATTTCGTCTTTATAGATGATTTCAAGATGGTCTTGGGGGAATACAGGATACCACCCAATTTCCTTTCCCCATTTCCCTTTGTATACTTTTGCGCCGAAGGTATTTGCTATAAGTTGAGCGCCAAGACAAACACCTAAAATTTTTTTGCCTTTTTCGTGAAACTGCTTAATCAGCTCTTTTTCTTGTTTGAGGAAAGGATATTTGTCTTCTTCGTAAACTCCCATAGGACCGCCTAAGATAATGAGGATGTCAAACTCGTCGGGAGATATTTCAAGTCCTTTAGAGGCTTCCGTTTCTTCTGTTTTAACGCCTCTCCTTTCTAAAGCTTCTTTAAACGTTCCTAAACCCTCTATTTCTATGTTCTTTACTGCTATAGCTTTCATTATTTAACTCCTCCTACGGTAATTTCGGGTATGCGAATAGTAGGCATTCCGTCAGTTACGGGAACGCCTTGACCGTCTTTACCGCACGTGCCTATAGAAAAGCCCAGGTCGTTCCCTACCGCATCAATGTTTTTGAGAACTTCTGGTCCGTTGCCAATAAGGGAAACACCTCTTATTGGTTCTGTTACCTTTCCGTTTTCTATGAGATAGCCCTCGGAGACCTCAAATACAAAATCTCCATTAACGGTGTTAACCTGACCACCCCCCATTTTAACAACTAAAATTCCGCTTTTTGTGTCGGCAATGATATCTTCCGGTGATGCGTCCTGTGGTTTTATATAGGTATTTGTCATTCTCGGTATAGGGACGTGCATGTAGGATTGCCTTCTTCCGTTACCAGTTGAAAACTCTCCAGCTTTCATGGCTTCAAGGGTGTCGTACATGAAGTTTTTAAGTATGCCGTTTTCTATAAGAACGTTTTCTCTTGTTGCAGTGCCTTCATCGTCGTAGCCGGAGCTTCCGTACATTCCTTTCATGTAGCCGTTATCTATTACCGTTATCAATTCTGATGCAACCTTTTCTCCTATTTTTCCTGCGTAAACAGAAAGTCCCTGGTTGGCAAGGTCGGCTTCAAGTCCATGCCCTACCGCTTCGTGAATCATTGTTCCGCCGGCTTTTGAGGAGATTACCACTGTAAATTTACCTGCAGGTGCAGGTTTGGCTTCAAGCATTTTTAAAGCTCTTTCGGCAGCTATTTTAGCCACCTTTTCGGGAGGATGTTTTTGGAAAAGGGAGTAATCACCTAAGTGTCCTACAGGTTCGTATCCTGTTTGAAGGAGTATTCCGTCAGATGCTACTACCAAAACGTAAAAGACAACGCGTGGTCTTACGTCTTCTACTATGTTACCTAAGGTGTTTACTATAGTTACTTCCTGAATTTGGTCTCTTAAAACAACTGTGACCTGTTTAATTCTATCTCCGTAGGAGCGAGCTGTTTCGTTTGCTTTTAATAGGTATTCCACTTTTTCATCAACTGAGATTTCAAAGTTTGTTCCTTCTACTATTCCTTCGTAACGAGGTTCCTTTTCTCTTAGGTCTAACGTTACCTCTTTTTCTGAAGCGGCTGCTGATGCTAAGTTGTCTATTGTTTCTTCAATAGATTGGATTGTTAGTTTGTTTGTAAATCCGAAGTAAGTTTTTTGTTTTTTTATGTAACGTATTCCTACTCCAACTTCCAGCCCAGAAGATACTCTCTCTACTTTGTTGTCTTCACAGGAAGCGGAAAAAGTGTATCTCTTTTCAAAGAAAAGGTCGCCGTAATCTGCTCCTTTTTCTAAGAGTTTTTTTGCTCCGTAAACTCCTAACTCTTTGAAGTCTGTTACCATTTATAGCCCCCAGTCCCTGAAGTATAGGAAGTCTTTGTCAACGGTTCTCTGAGTGATTTTGCAGATTATAGGAAGTTTTCGCTTGTATTGGGAACGTTTGACCATGTTTAAAACTTTTTCTACAGTTGATTTATCGTATCCTAAGTTTACGATGTCTTCCTTCTTCATTCGGAGGTCAACGTAAGCAAGTAGTATTTGGTCAAGCGTATGGTAAGTTAATCCTATTTCTCCTTCATCTGTCTGACCGGGCCAGAGGTCTGCCGATGGCTTTTTCTTTACTATTCTTTCAGGAACGCCAACGTATTCTGCCATCTGCCATACTTGTGTTTTATAGAGGTCACCTATTGGATTAACGTCGTGAGCGCCGTCACCCCACCTTGTTGAATAACCTATAAGCAGTTCGCTTTTGTTACTCGTTCCTATAACTAATGCGTTTTTCCAGTGGGCGAAGTCGTATAGAATACTCATGCGCTCTCTTGCCATTTTGTTTCCTTTTCTGATTCTATCTGCATCTGGAAATTTCTCGTAATAAGCGTCTATCTGGGGAGTTATATCTATCTCGTGGAACTCTATGTCTAAAGTTTCTGCAACTAAACGGGCGTCGTTCTTTGAGTCTTCTGAGCTTGTTTTATAGGGCATTGATATGCCTATAACGTTCTCTTTACCTAAAGCTAACACCGATAGGAAGGCTGTAAGTGCTGAATCTACACCTCCCGATATTCCAACTACAGCTTTCTGAAATCCGGCTTTGTTGAGTTCTTCTTTTATGAAGTGTGTAAGGACGCTTGTTATGAAAGCTTTATCTTTTATTTCTAATAGTTCTACTATTCTATCCTTCATCAAGGATTCTCCTTAAATTGTTGAAAATAATTTCAGGCTTTTCATCTCTTAGGAGAGGCAGAGATATTCTGGCAGCTCTTATTAGAGAGAGGTCTGCGTTTACTAAAAGTATCTCCTCTTTGAAGGGGGAAGCTTCTGCTATTACGTTACCAAATGGGTCGCATGCGAATGATTTTCCTGAAAAAACGAATCCATCTTCAACGCCTACGCGGTTTGCGTAAAAGAAGTAGCTGCCGGTCATTCTGGAATAGAACTCTCCCATGTTTTTCCATATTTTTGCGTTTCCAAATTCTCCGTTTTCTCTGTAACCTCTTCCGGGGCTTGAAGATAGGGCAAATATGAATTTCGTTCCCTGTATGAAGGACAGATATACCGTTGAAAAGTGCCAGAGGTCTTCGCAGATTAGTACAGTTGATTTTACTCCATTGAGGTAGAACGTTTTAACTTCTTTTCCTGCGCCTGTGAATCTTCCTTCATCAAACATTCCGTAAGTTGGCAGGAATACTTTGCGGTGAACGTGGATTAGTTTCCCTTCGGAGAAGCAAAATGCAGAGTTGTATAGAACGTGTTCTTCAGATTCTTCAATTCCGCCTACTATTATTGAAATTTTCTCACTTAGAGGTTTTAGTGGAGAGTTTTCCAATTGCTGAGCTGTTACAGCTATCTCGCTGGTTATGTCTTGAACGTTGTAGCCGGTTAAGTTAAGTTCAGGAAAGAGGCAGATTTCTGCCCCATCTTCTATAGCTTTTTCAATGAAGTCAATGGTTTTTTCTAAGTTAGCTTTAAAATCTCCTAAAACTGACCTGAATTGGACTATTGCTACTTTCATCTTTACCACCTGAATCCGAATTTTACGTTCGCCTGAGTGCTGCTGCTGTTGGAACCTATTCCCCTAAAAAAGCTGAGTTTAATGATACCATCTACTAACTTTGCCCAGAAGATTTCTGCTTCTATTCCTGGAGTTAAAAGGAAATTTCTTGATGGGAAAACTGTTCCAAAGTAAAGTTTTGGCTTGACGAAAACGCTTTTGTCTATGACTGCTTTTCTGTAGTTAAGTGAAAAAGTTAAAAAACGTTTACCTGACGATTTTGAGTCGTCGTATCCTGGTATTCCGGAAGATAGTGGAAAAACGTAGTTGCCAAAGTTTGTTCCTGAGAGAAAAGAGTATCCCCAGCTATCAACGTTTTTTGTGTGGATTTGTTTTGAGTAGCTTCCTACGAAGGAGCCTGTAAATGTAGAGGATATCTCTGGTATGGCAGTTTTTACGTAAAAGGTGATTAACGTTCCCGAAGTGTAGTAAACGTGGTCAGTCGTTCTATCAATGGAGTAGCTTAAGAATGAGAAGAAATAGTGTTTGATTTTGTTTGTGTCTTTGTCTCTGAGAAATAGGTAGGTGGTGCCAGGGGTGAGGGTGTGGATTTTTTCTCTGTCTAAAAACCAAGGGCTTGCTACGGAGATTTTAAACGTTTTTTCGCTTTCGTCCTCGTGGCTATAAACGTTACCATTTATGCTACCTTTCTGTTTTATGAGTCTGTACAGTTGAAAGTACAGGTATCTATCCTGTGAAAATTCTGTGTTTATCCATTTTGTGTATCCTATGAATAGTTTATTTCCCATTCCAGATAGATTGTAATCTCTGATTTCTATTCCTACTTTATAGCTGCCGTCGCTTTTTAATCGGAATTTTGGAACGGGAATTATGGGAAAGCGTTCTTTAACGTAGAAAGTTATCTTTACGTTTCCGTTTTTGAGTTTTTTAACCAGGGGGTTAATTTTGTAAAACAGGTGAGTATTAAGAAGGTTCCTTACGGATTTTTTTAGTAATTCTTCCGAAAACTCTTCACCGGGTTTGAGTAGGATTTCTCTCTCTACGAATTCCTTTTTGCACCACTTTAAACCTATAAAATTGATACTTTCCACAATTGCTGAGTAGCAGGTAGTTGTTGTGAGAAGGGAAATTAGAACTATTAATTTGATTGGCTTCATTGTTTCCTCATGATTAGAAAGAAAAGAAAGGAAAGTGCAGAAAGTAGGAAACTTATCAATAAGCTTGTTCCAAGTGGAAAGTAGAATACGAAATTATCCTTTTTGATATATATGTCTCCTGGTAATCTTCCGATAGGAAACCCACTGCCTGCTTTTGATATTATGATAATGAAAAGTCCTGTTATTATAAGTAAAATCCCCCCATACACCAGCATCTTACCTACTTCTTCCATTCTCTCCTCCACTTTCCTCTTCAGGATACTCCACTCTGTTGTGGTATATCCCAGATAGAACTTTCTTGAATACTTTTTCTATTAAAGATATATCCTTCAGTGAAAGTCCGCTCTGGGTTAACTGACCATCTTCAACTTCATCCATTATTAGTTTGTGAATTGCTTCTTCTAAATTGAAATCTTTGTCTTTCATAGACCTTATCGCAGCTTCAACGGTGTCTGCTAAGAGAACGATTCCTGCTTCTTTGAACTGAGGTTTCGGTCCTGGATATCTAAATTTTTTTTCATCAACTTTATCACCGTATAATTCCTTAGCTTTGTGGTAGAAGTATTTCATCAGTTTTGTTCCGTGGTGCTGTTTAATGATATCTATAACTTTTTCTGGCAGGTTATACTTCCTGCCCAACTCCTCTCCGTACTCAACGTGAGAGCGCAGTATTGCAGCGCTCTTTTCCGGCGGTAGCTTATCGTGTATGTTGATACCGTTTGTCTGGTTTTCTATGAAAGCTTGAGGGTTTTTAAGTTTTCCTATATCGTGAAACAGACCGCCTGCTTTTGCTAAAAGGGCGTTTGCGCCAATCGTTTCTGCTGCTGCTTCAGCAAGCGTTGCTACCATAACTGAGTGGCTGTAAGTGCCGGGTGCTTTTAGTACTAATTTCCTCAAGAGAGGGTGGTTAAGATTGATAAGTTCCATATAAACCATATCCGTTGTAAATTTGAAAATGTTGATAAGTAAAGGACTTAAACCGTTAACTACTACTGCTGTGATGCCAGCACCTGTAAGTGAAAGAATCGGGAAAACGATATTTTCAGGCTTTAAAGTTAATCCGTAGTAGTAAATAAGGATAATTTCTTGGAGGAGGGAAGCGAATAGACCCATTGTGAAGGCGCTTTTGTATATCATCTCTCTGCTTCTGTACTTTCTTGAATCAAAACAGGAAAAAATCCCACCCACTGCCACCGGAATAATAAAGAGCTCTGGTTTAGGTAAAAGAAAAGCAGGCAGTATGGAAACCGGAAAGACGTGAATTGTTGCAACTTTCTTCGTTATAAACATAGATGCGAATATCGTTGACGTAACTATTGGAACGTAAAGCAGGTGTTCGTTTACCGGTAAATTCAGGCTTTCAACTATCAGTTTTGACAGGTAGGTGAATATCCTAATAAGGAGTATGTCTAACGTTACGGTGCAGAAAGAGAAAAGAACGTTTTTGACGTTGAAAGCCGAAGGACTTGTTATTCTGTAGAGTTTAACAAGTAAGTAAAAGAGTATAAGGGAAAGGAGCGTTAAAGAAAGGTATTTGTTGACGCCTCTGCCTTTCTCTTTCTCTTCGCGTATGAGTTTAATCTTTGCAGCCGTTTCAGGTGTGACTTTTTCCCCTTTCCTGACTAATATTTCTCCCTTTTTGAGGGTAATATAGACGGGCTTTACCTTGCTTTCCGCTTCAGACCAGAGCGTTTCTGTTAGTTCCTTCTGATAGACGTAGTTTGGTTTAATCAGTTTTCCCACTTTATTTACTATCTCTTCTGCCCGGTTTTTGTTTATGAACTGAGATAAATCCTGCCTGAGGTAGTTTTTAATCTGGTTGAGTTTTATAAATCTGTCGGCGTTTACTACCTTTTCGCCTTTTGCCGTTATTATTTTTACTCTGCTGTAGCCGTTAGGTATCTGGTTGACGATTCCCCTTCTGTAGTAAAGTTTTAATATCTCTTCAAGGTATTTTTTCTCGTTCTCTGTAAAGTTGCCGGCGCTTTCTACTTCTTTGAGTACTTGATTTTCAACGGCGTGGTGTTTGAATACGGGTAGAACTTTCTGTTTTGCTTCCTCTTTAAGTTTTAGGGTTGCTTTTACGTCTTTAATCTTCAACGTATAGGGGGAACGAATGTCTGTAGGGCTTACCTGCCCCGGTTTTAAAAGAGGAACGTTTACAACGTTAAAAGGCAGCATTATAACGGTTACGATTATCGCTGCTAAAAGAACAAAGCCGTATATCTGATAGTTATCCTTTTGTTCCTGCTTCATACTCTTCATAAGCCTTTATTATCTCCTGAACGAGTCTGTGTCTTACTACGTCCTGCCTTGTAAATTCTACAATTTCTATTCCGTCTATGCCTTTTAGTATTTTCAGTGCTTCTACAAGTCCTGAACGTTCTTTTGATGGAAGGTCTATTTGAGTGATATCACCGGTTATTACTACCTTTGAGCCAAAACCTAACCTCGTTAAAAACATTTTCATCTGTTCTTTTGTTGTGTTTTGAGCTTCGTCTAAGATTATGAATGCGTCGTTCAGCGTTCTTCCTCTCATGTAGGCAAGGGGCGCTATTTCAAAGACGTTCCTTTCAAGAAGGGCGTTTACCTTTTCCGGTTCCATCATTTCAAAGAGGGCATCGTAAAGGGGTTTTAAGTATGGGTCTATCTTTTCTTGAAGCGTTCCCGGTAAAAAACCCAACTTTTCACCGGCTTCCACCGCAGGTCTTGTAAGGATTAATCTATTTACTTTACCTTTTCTGAAGTAAGATACTGCGACGGCAACTGCGAGGTAGGTTTTACCCGTTCCTGCTGGTCCTACGCCGAAAACGATATCGTTTTTTTCTATTGCTTGGACGTACCTTTTTTGGGTGGGGGTTTTGGGGAGGATTTTTTTACCTCTAAAGGTTTTTACTATTTCCTTGTTTGCTTCTATTTCTACTTTTTCTCTGCTTGAAAGCTGAGTTATGTACATATCCATATCGCTTTTTGTAATTTTGTGTCCAGACTTTATTAAGGTTTCCAGACCTTTAAAGAATTCTTTTGCTTTCTCTTCACCTTCAGCGCTGCCGTTTATCATTATTTCGTTGCCGCGGGAACCCAAGTTGATGTTCAAAATTTTTGCTATCTTCTTAAGGTTTTCTTCGTGATGTCCGACTATGGTGTAAAAATCTTCTGGGCTTAGCTCAAGGATTACTTTTATCAATTAATCTGACCTCCTTTAAGGAATTTGTTTTAGTATTTCCTGAATCTGTTTCTTTAGAGTAGGTAAATCTTCTTTTATCGTATCCCAAATAACTTGGGCGTCTACGCCTGAGTAGTCGTGGATAAGGATATCTCGCATTCCTGCTATTTCTTTCCAAGGAATATGGGAGTGGTTTTCTTTAAGTGTTGTGGGGAGTTTTTTGGTAGCTTCTCCGATTATTTCTAAGTTTCTTATTACGCCATCTATGATGAGGTCATTTGAGAAGAACTCTTCTTTTGACATACCTTTTGTGTATTTTTCTATTTTTTTAATAGATTCTAAGATGTCTTCTAAATAGACAGCAGGAGACTTCTTTTTAGACATATATGACCTCATTTAAGATGTCTTTTTTTAGTTTCGGTTTAATCGCTCTTTTCATAACGAGGTCTACTTTGCATTCAAGTTTTTCTTCTAAAAACTGTTTGAGCTTGACAAAATCAATAAGACTGAATTTTGTTTTTTGAATTTCGACCAATATGTCAACATCACTGTTCACAGTGTTATCTCCGCGGGCGACGGAGCCGAAAATACCGATTTTTACTACCCCGAAATTCTGTTCAAGTATTGGCTTCAGTTTTTTAAGCTGTTTGTATATACATTCTTTGCTAACTTTTTTGCCTGTTTTTACCATTTACTTTATCCAATAACTTGTTTTGTGAAAAATTTATATCAAAACTATATTTGTTTCTAAGTTAGTCTGCTGTCGAGAGAAGTGGATTTAAAAATTTCAACCTTTAGTTTGTTTCTGAACCAAACATCGTTTTGAGGGAATGGAATTTCTATGTTGGCTTCTTTGAGTTTGTACCACGCTTTGAAGTAAAAGTTACTTATTACGTTTTTAATTCGCGCGTTTTTCCTTATATCCGTCCAGACTACTGTAGTAAATATCAGAGCGCTGTCTCCCAACTCTTCAAACCAGACGGTGGGTGGGGGGATTTTTCTAATTTCATCTACTTCTTCGGCTACTGAAAGGAGTATCTGTTTAACAGTTTTGGGGTCTGAGGAGTAGGCAACACCTATAGGAATTCGGATTCTCACTAAAGGGTCTCTGTACGAGAAGTTCACTATCGGTGAGCTTATAAATTGAGAGTTTGGTATAGAAATTTCAACTCCATCGTTTGTTCTTGCTATGGTTGATAGTATTCCAATATCTTCTATTTTGCCGAAAACGGAATTTTCAGGTTTGCCTAAGGTTGTTACCGATATTGATGGAAGTTCAACGATGTCTCCTACTTTTAATTTTTTGCTAAAGAGGAGAATAAATCCGCTAACGTAGTTGTTCATTATCGTTTGAAGTCCGAATCCCAGTCCTACGCCCAACGTTCCTGCTACAGGGAGAAGGACTTTCCACGTTATTCCTAAAGTAGAAAGCAGGATTATTACGTTAATTAGGACTCCTAAGTTGAATATGAGAGCTTCTGCTGATGCGCCTTCAACGTCTCTTCTGTTTTCGGGGAAGAAAAACTTGATTAGTTTCTTTCCTATGTTTAGGAGGGAAAAGAGAAATACGGCGGTTATTATGCTTATTAAAACGTTGTCTATGTTGATTTTTATGAGGTCGTTATTTATTAGATATGTATCTTTTAGTTGTTGAAAGATGGAGTTGAAAGGGGGAGTGGTGGAGAGGATTTTTTTCAGAGCTACTGCGTAGATGGCGGTCAGCAACGCTTGAACGTTAAACTTTATGCTGTTGTAGTCTTCTTCTGCTTTCCTTTTGATGAAACTCAGGTAGGTATCTGTTTTTCTGATTGCAAAAATGTAAACTGAAGTGATAAATACCGCTACAGTTAGTTTTTTAAGAAAAGTTACATCGGGAGATAGTTTTCCCGTTTCCCAGAGCAGAAATGCCAGAAGGGATAGGAACACCGTTAGTATGGAGAGTAACCTGTTTAGTGTAGGTGGAAGTTTTTCTTCTAACTGGAGTAGTATTAGCAGAATTCCTAACAGTATGAATGCTCTATTGAGGTGTGTCAAGAAAATTGTTGCATTTGGAGGGAGTTTTAGCGTCAAAGAAACAACGTGTGAAAGAAATGCCAATAAAAAGACGGCATAAGGGATGAACTTTCTTATTCCTTTTGATGGGGAAAGAACGTTAATAGCTCTTACTATGTAAAGGGTTGCGGAAAGTAGAAGGATGTCTTTAATTATTGAGGCGGTTTTGAAGTCTGATACCGCTTTAGGAATTAAAAACGTTAAGGAAGAAAAGAGGAAGGCTCCGATTAGAGAGATAAAAACTTTTACTATTGACTGTTCTTTAGTATAACGTTTTGCCTTTATTTCAATTAAAAAATCCGTCATTAAGAATGCGGCTATTACAGTTATGAATAGGAATTCAGGTTTCAACTTTTACCTCCGAAAATCCCCCCACCTTCTCCACCTTCACCACAACATCCCCCACCACCTCTAATTCCGGGTCGTGGGTAACAATAATCATTTGGGGGATTTTCGTCTTTAACTTCTGAAGCAGGTCGGTTAAAGCCTGTCTTCTCTGCTGGTCAAGATGAATGGTTGGTTCGTCAAGTATGAGCAGGTCAAATCTTTGAGAGAAGTATTTTGCAAGGGCAAATCTTAGGGATAGGGCGAAGGCTATCTGCTGTCCGCCTGAAAACTCGTTCAGCGTTAGCTGTCCTCCAAGTCCTCTTGCCGTTACGCTTAAATCTTCCGATATCGTTACGTCGCCAAATTCAAAATCAAACTCTTCAAAAAATTCGCTGCAGTAATGAGAAATTTCAGGTAGTAACTCTTTACGGACTTGCGTTAAAAATCCCCTCTCCGGATGTAGCCCTTCTAAAACAGACTTTAAAATTCTCAACGTGTCTTCCGTTCTTGCTAATTCACTTTTTAGCTTTTCTCTCTGTTTTAATTTTTCCTCTTTTTCAGCAATTACCTTTTTGTACGTTGAGATTTCGCCGGAAAGTTTTGACGCTTCTTTCTCTAAGGCTTCTACTTTTTCTCTTTCTCTTTTTACCGTTTCCTTCATCGTTTCGTATTCTTCTACGTTAAAGTTCAACTCCTTTAGCTGTTTTTGTAGTTCGTTTAATCGTTTTTTCAGTGCTGTTAGGGTTTCTTCCTTTTCTTTCAGTGCTTTTTCGTAGTCGGGAAGTGAGCGAATTTCTCCTTCTATTCTATCTTTTTCTTCCTTAAGTTTTAAAAGTTCTTCAACTTTTCTGTTGACTTCTTGAAGTGATGAAACGTCAAGATTCCAGAGCTGTTTTATGTTTTTTGCCTCATTCAGTGCTTGTTGTATAGACTCTTCTAAGCTTTTCACCTCTCTTTCAAGGGTTTTTATATCGTGCTGTTCTATCGTTTTCTCAATTTCCTCTTTTCTTTTTTCCTTTTCTTTTATCTGCAGTTCAAGGAATTTCTCTTTTTCTTTGAGAGAGGCTACATCTTTTTGGATTTCCTCAAGTCGTTTTTGTAGCTTTTCTATTTTGCTTTCTTCTACAGGAATTGCTTGAAGGCTTTTTTTGATTTGTTCTGCCTTCAGTTCAAGGTTTTTTACGTTTAGGGTGATTTCTCTTTCTAACGCTTCTTCCTGCTTTTGTTTTGTGAGGATTTTTTCCGCTTCTTTTAATTGTTTTCCAAGCTGTTCTTTTTTGTTTTTCAGCGTTTCTATCTCCTTCCTGATTTGTTTAATTTCTTCAACGGAGGTTTTTATTAGCTCTTTCCTTTTTTCTGTAGATAAAGGAGATAGGCAGACCGGACAAGTGTTTGTTTCTAAACTTTCAAGTTCTTTCAAGCGTTTTTCTAACTCTTTAAGTTTTGCCTCTTTTAGGCTTTCTTCCTTTTCTACCGCTCTAAGTTTTTCTTTGAGTTCGGTGAATTTATCTTCCGATAGTTTTGGTTTTGATTGGAGGGAAAGGAGCTTTTCTCTGGCACTTTTAAGTTCTTTTTCTATTGAGAGTAGTTGCGTTTCTAATTTTAGTTTTTCTCTTCTTTTTTCTTCCATCTCTTTGATTTCTTTTTGGACAGAAGGAAGGAGGTTTGTTAACCCTTTAAGCTTTTCAGAAATTTCCTGTAGCTGTTTCTTGAGTTCGGGGAGCGAGGTTTCTATATCTTTTAACTCTTTGTTTAGCTCTGTCAGTTTTTCTAACGTTTTTTTCTTCTCAACCAAGTCTTTTTTCTTTTCTGCAACGCCTGTGAGGATTTGGCGGATTTGGTGGAGGGGGGGGAGGATTTTTATCGCTTCTTTCAGTGCAGGCAGCTCCTTCTTAAGTTGTTCTATCTTTCCGATTTTTTCCTCTATCCCTTTCTTCTCTTTTTCCACTTCTTCTATTCTTTTTTCGCAGTTCTCTATTTCAGATTTTAACAGCGCAGCATTTTTCTCTTTTTCGTTTAACTTTTGCAAAATATCTTCTTGCTTTTTTAAGAGTTCTTTTTCTTCTTTTAGGGTTCTTTGCGTTTCCTTAAATTTTTTCTCCTTCTCCTTAACTACTACTTTGCTTTGCTCTATCTCTTTTTCTAATTCTTGAAAGTTTTCTTCCTCTTGGAGGAGAATGTTTCTGAAGGATTCCATTACGCGAAAGAACTTTTTCGTTCTTTCAAACGTTTCCCCAATTTCATCCAATCCTAAAAGTCTGTTCAGAATTTGTCTTTTTTCTCTCTTTTGCAGGTCAAACAGAGAAAGAATCTCACCTTGAGGAACGTAAACGGTGTTTCTAAAGATGTGAGGGTCAAGGTTAAGCGTCTCTTCTATGAATTTTTTTACCTCTTTAACGCCTGATGCTGCCAATCTGCCGTTTACTAGAAGTTCTGCTGTGCTTTTTCTCGTATATAGGGAAAATCCCCTCCTTACCTCAACTTCCCTTCCCCTGTAGAGAAATCTAACAGATGTAGAAAAACGTGAAGCGTTTTTGTTGACTAACTTTTCCTGTTTGTCTGCCACAAAATCTTTGCCAAATATAGAGAAAAAAATTCCCCTCAGTATAGATGTTTTACCGGAAGCGTTTTCTCCTAAAATCACGTAGGTTTCGTCAGAAAAGTCAATTTCGGTTTCCTGGTGTGAAAGGAAGTCTTTTAGCTTCAGACTGCGAAGCTTTATCATCTAAGTGATTTCCTCGTTTTCAAAATCAAAACTTTCTCTATTATCCACTTTTGTCTGTTTTTTATCCTCTCTTAATATAACTGTGAAACAAAAAACGACAAACCCGAAGACTACCATCCACGATAGAACCATGAATAATAAAGAACTTCCTTTCATGATAGATTCTCCTTTTGTTTACGATTACTACTAAGGTATACCAAGAAGAACAGAACGATAAACGTTAAAATCATCACAAACCTTGCCACCCATACCTGAACGTCTGTAACGAAAAGCTTAGAAGGAAGTGTAGTTACCATCCAGGTTGAAAGAATTACAAAAAAGAATAAGCGGTGTAATGTAGCGGAGAACGTAAAAGTAGAACTTTGGCACTTTAAACAAACCACCCCTATTTATCTCCTCCCAGGCAAGTTCAGGTTTAAACAACCAGAAGAAGATTATTACCTCTAAGAGGGCAAAAAGTACAACGAAGAACGTTCCAGCCCAAAAATCCATTTCGTCTAACGCTTTCGGCATGAATATAGGAATCTGCGCAACTAAGAACATGAATATCACCGTTGCCGTAACGGCTACCTTTCTCTTAAAGCCGAACTCATCTTCTAAAAACGCAACGATAGGCATAGCTATAGCAACAGAAGAAGTCGCACCTGCAAAGAATAGCAGGAAGAACCACAAAAATCCTATTAGATTTCCTGCTGTGAGGTTCGAAAATATTGCCGGGAGACTAACGAAAGCTAAGTTGAAAGCACCGCTTCCGGCTACAGCTTTGGCGTTCATAACGCCGAAGAAAGCTACTGCTGCTGGTATGGCGATAGAGCCGCCTAAGATAACTTCTGCCAATTCGTTTAATGAAGCGGCAGAAAGTCCAGAAGCCACTATATCGTCATCTCGTTTTATGTAAGAGGCGTAGGTAATGATTGCTCCAAAACCTAAAGATAGGGTAAAGAACACCTGTCCTGCAGCTGCCAGCCATACCTTTGGATTTGATAGTTGGGAGAAATCTGGATGCCATAAGAAATCCAACCCTTGAACGGCTGTTCCGTTGGGAGTTTCAAGAAGGATTACTCTTACCATCAGGATAAAAGCTAAGATAAACAGAGTTGGCATTGCTACCTTGGCAAACTTCTCTATACCGCCACTTACACCTTTATAGAGAATGTAAGCGTTAAACGCAACGGTTATTAAGAAAAATATGTAGGCAATTGGTGAGGGTTGTGTGTAGTGCTTTAGAAATTCGGCAAATGGTTTTAAAAACTGGTCCTGCGGTAGAGATGGGTCGGGATGGGGTAGGAGTCCTAAAAGGGAAAAGACAGAGTACCCTAAAGTCCACGATTCAATGTAAATGTAATAACAGAGGACGATAAACGGAACGAATAAGCCAATTGCTCCGATGTACTTTGCTATCGGATTTCTCCATAGAAGATAGAAAATTGCTGGGGTTGTTCCGTGACCTTTGCTTCCTCCGTACCTACCTATTGCCCATTCCGTCCACATTAAAGGTATGGCAATTAAGAGCATTGCAATCATGTATGGAATCATAAAAGCGCCGCCACCGTTGTCTGCTGCCTGCGTTGGAAATCGCAAAAAGTTTCCTAATCCAACGGCATTACCAGCCATAGCTAAAATGAGACCTATTCTTGTTCCCCAGTGTTCGCGGATTTCTTGAGACATTTTTCCCCTCTCAGTTTTCTCAAGTTTGCGAGTATAATTATACTTACTCTTTGGCTTTCAGCGAGGTGATTGATGAAATATATCTTTGGTCCTGTCTTTTCACGAAGGTTAGGCATCTCCTTAGGTGTTGATTTAGTTCCTTATAAAGTATGCAGTATGGATTGTCTCTACTGTGAAGTTGGAAGGACTTCAGAGAAAACGTTAAAAAGGGCAGAATACGTTCCTTTTGAGGCTGTTAAATCTGAGCTTGAAGATTATCTCTCTTTTAAACCGGAACTTGACTATATAACCTTTTCTGGTTACGGTGAACCAACGCTGTATTCTCGTTTGGGCGAGCTTATAGGTTGGTTAAAAAATAATTACAGCTATTCTTTAGCGTTGCTTACGAATTCTTCTCTTCTTTACGATGATAGAGTTCTTGAAGAAATTAAGACTTTAGATGTTGTCTTGCCGTCTCTTGATGCCGGCTGTGAAGAAACTTTCAGAAAGCTAAATAGACCTGTTGATGGGCTAACTCTGAAAAAGGTTGTTGAAGGAATAAAAAAGTTAATGTCTGTTACTTCTGGAGAGGTTTGGCTTGAAACGGTGTTCGTTAAGGGCGTTAACGATTCTGAAGAAGAAATTGAAAGGATAGGAAAATTGGTTCATGAGATTTCTCCTCACCGGTGGCAGCTTAACACAGTAGTTAGACCTCCTGCCTATAACGTTCAAGGATTGAGTTATGAAGAACTTGAGAGAATTAAAGAGAAGGTTAAGTATCCCAAAACAGAAATAGTTGCAAGGTCAAAAACGGATAGGAGAAAGCTACCTGTGAAGGAGATAGAGAAGGAGATTGTAGCTTTGCTGTCAAGAAGACCGTGCCCCGCTTCTGAGATAGCTGATGCGCTCAATCTGCTTCAGGAAGAGGTTGACTCTATAGTTTCTAAGTTAGTGAGAGAAGGAAAAATTATTGAAATAAATTTCGGAGGAGAGCCATACTTAAAGGCTGTTTCAGATGGCTAATTCTATTGTTTTTAACTTTTAGTGGAACAACTTTAGCTTCGCTACCTGTTTTGCAGGTTTCTCCAAAAGTTAGTTTTGATGGAAAAGTTAAAAAGCAAATAGAAGAGCAGCTACCTGCTGTTTGTTCCTTTTCAAATTGTACTTATGTCCTTCTGTCTCTCTTAAACTCTTTAGGGTATGAGGCAGAAGTTAAAGGTGATAAAGTTATTGTAGTAAAAAGCGTTTTGGTTAAAAGAGTCAAAATAGAAGGGCTTCCATCTGCAGTTTCTTCTCTCAGAAAAACTGTAAAGCTATTGCTTTTAGGGAAACCTTTTTCTGAAGATGCGTTGGAGAACGTTAAACAGCTTTTACTTTTAAACCTGAGAACTGCCGGTTATAGGGATTCTAACGTTAGGTTTAAGGTGGTTTCTCAACCTGATGGTTATACTGTAGAAATCTACGTTTCAGCGGGTCTTCCTTTTATTGTAGAGAAGGTAGTTGTGGATTCTCCTGCAAGGTATAAGAAAGAGTTACTCTCTGCGTTTAAACAGCTGGTGGGAAAGAGGCTTGATGCATCTGTTGTTAAAGATTTAGTTGATAAATTAGAAGAAGAATATATAAAACAAGGATATTTCAACGCGTATATAAGTTACTCCTGTTCTGTTGTGAGTCAAAAAAGTGGAAAGAAGTTAGTAATTTTGAAGATTAAGTTTGTTCCTGGTAAGCGGTATAGGATTGAATTTAAAGGTAATGAGCATTTCCCTCCTGATAAGTTGAAGCCTCTTGTCACTTTTTACGAAGCCAAATCAGTTGATGAGTTTGAAATTGAACGTTCTAAGGAAAGGATTAAGAACTTTTATGAAGATAATGGCTTTCCTTTTGTTAAAGTAGAATCGGTTTTAAGGAGAGAAAAAGATTTTGTGGTTGTTGAGTTTAAGATAGATGAAGGTAAGCAAGTAGTAGTTAAGAGAGTAGTTCCAAAAAATTACCAAGAGTTTTTTAAATCTTTGATGGGTAAACCTTTCTCTCGGAGTAAGGTTGAAAGTGCTGTGGCAAAGATGAGACGTTTCTTTAAAGAAAAAGGATTTTTGGATGTCAAAGTTTCTTACGTTGTTTTGCCTTCTGGTGTTTTAAAGGTTAAGGTTGATAAGGGGAAGCGTTACTATCTGATTTCTGTGAAGGTGTGGGGGGATTTTTTAAACTGTTCTTCGTTGAAGAATCTTAAACTTCCAATTGTTTATACAGAAGATGTTTTAAATAACATTATGGATAGGATAAAGAATTGTTATAAAAAAGCGGGTTTTTCTGGAACTGAGGTAATTGTCAATAAGCGTTTTGTAAATGGAAAATCAAAGACTTTTGTGCTTCTTTCCATCTACGTTTTTCCTGGAGAAAAGAGAGAGTTCGGTTTTGTAATAGTTGAAGGTTTGGAGAGGACTGGTTTGAAATGGATAAGAAAACTAATTGTGATACATCCAGGGGAGATTTACAAGGAGGATTCTATTATAAATCAGTATTCAAAACTTGCGAATACGCGTTTGTTTTCAATGGTTTCTATTAACGATTATCCAGTTGATGGTGTTGTTAATGAAGTGATTTCTTTAAGAGAAGGTTCTTTGCTTCACGCTAAAGGATTTGTTGGCTATGGTACAGATTCGGGTTACGTTATGAACGGATTTCTCTCTTCAACTTCTCCTTTTGGGTTGGGAATAAAATATTTCCTCTTTGGTAACTACAGGCAGAAGGAAGGTTACGATGCTGTTTTTAAGATGAATAAACCTGCTTTTCCGTTTGAACGTTACGACACTTCGTATTCAATAGTAAAGAAAGAGCAGATTTTTGAAAGTTTTACTACAGATAAGATTTTTTACAGATTTGCTTTGGAAAGAGAAGCTTCAAAGGTTATGTTTCAGAGTTTTGGTATTGAGATTGCAAGAGAATCAATAAAGGATACTACTATTCATGAGAAGAA
Source organism: Desulfurobacterium pacificum (assembly GCF_900182835.1). Taxonomy (NCBI): domain Bacteria; kingdom Pseudomonadati; phylum Aquificota; class Aquificia; order Desulfurobacteriales; family Desulfurobacteriaceae; genus Desulfurobacterium; species Desulfurobacterium pacificum. The sequence goes on along the minus strand of NZ_FXUB01000005.1, from coordinate 43,179 downwards.
TGAATCTGTTAAAAGAACGTTGTTTTATTTTCAGAGATACGATAAGAGGGATAACGTAAAAAATCCTAAGAGGGGCTATCTTATTCAGTTATTTACTTCTTTTGCTGGTAGATTTTTGGGCGGAAATACGGATTACTGGTTGGTTGATGAAAAAGCGCTGAAGTTGTTCCCGATAAACGAAAAGATTGTTGTAGCTTTGAGAGAAGGAGCTGGGCTTATTCAGCCTATTAGGGGAAGTTACGTTCCTGTTCAGGATAGGTTCTTTTTGGGTGGAGCGGAGAGCGTTAGAGGTTATAAATATGGAACTATTTCTCCTACCGATTCTAACGGTAACTACGTTGGCGGTGAGGCTTACGGGTTATTTAGCTGTGAGGTGAGGTATAACTTTACGCAGACGATACAGGGAGCTGTATTTTACGATAGTGGGAAGGTGTTTAGGAAGGGGGGGGATTTTTCGTTTGGTAATTGGTACTCCTCTGTAGGAGTAGGATTTAGATATATCACTCCTGTTGGTCCTTTACGTATAGATTACGGTTACAAACTAAAAGAAGTTCTGGGTCAAGGAAAGGGAAGATTCCACATTTCTTTCGGTTTCCCCTTTTAAAGTCTTATGAGCGTTTTTTGTGATAGAATAAGAAAAACTTATTAGGAGGGGCAGATGGAGGGTGTTGAAAAAGATGTTAGAGTAGAGGAACTTAAAAAATATGCACTCATAGTTTACATTCTTTACGTCCTCAGTCTGGTGATAGGATTAACTTCTATTGCAGGTGTTATTATCGCTTACCTGAAGAAGAAGGATGCTACTGGGACGTGGGTGGAATCTCATTTTGAGTATCAGATAAGGACTTTCTGGATATCTTTAATAGTTGGAATAGTGGGCTTTATCTTGTCTTTTATTTTTGTGGGCGTTATTGTAATTCTTGCTGACATTGTGTGGTTCTTGTACAGAACTATAAAAGGATGGCTTGCATTAAACGACCAGAAAGAAATTGACCCTTATACCTGGTTTTAAATTTTACAGGTTCGGGAGTTATTTCCCGAACCTGTACCATATGTTGCAAGCTCCTTCCATTGATACCATACAGGGTCCTTTGGGGTTTGAAGGAGTGCATGCTTTTCCAAACAATTTGCACTCATTGGGATAAGCTTTACCTAAAACTATTTTGTCACAGATACATCCTTTAACTTTTTCCTCTTCTATCTCTGGAAGGTTGAATACTTTTTTAGCGTTTATATGGTTGTATTCTTCTCGGAATTCAAGACCAGATTTGGGTATTAATCCGATGCCTCTCCAGTTTACATCAGCCTTTTCAAAATATTTATACATCAGCTTTTGGGCTTTAACGTTCCCCTCCGGTCTTACCACTCCTCTGTAAACGTTTTCAAGTTCGCTTTTTCCTTCTCTTATTTGGTACAGGATTCTCAATATTGCTAAAAGAAGGTTATCTGGTTCAAAACCAGCAACTACTGTAGGAATTCCATACTTTTCTGGAAAAACTCTCCAAGCGTTCGCACCTACTATTGCAGAAACGTGCCCTGGAGCAACGAATGCATCAACTCCTACTTCTTCGTCTTTTACTAAAATTTCCATGATTTCCGGTGTAAGCTTTTGAGATGTAAGTATCGTTACGTTTTCTGGTAGTCCCATCTCTATCAGTGCAGCTGTAGGAGCTGTTGTAGTTTCAAAACCTATGGAGAAGAAAACCACGTTTTTATCAGGATTTTCTTTGGCTATTTTTAGTACTTCGTGTGGAGCTGATATCATCTTATAGTTTTTCCCGCTGGTCCGTATGGAACCTTCTTTTGTGGGAACCCTTAGCATATCGCCATAGGTTACCAAAATTGTGTCATCTCTTTGTGAAAGTCTTATAGCGTTTATGATGTCGCTTTCTGAACATACACATACTGGACATCCTGGTCCGGGAACCAATTCAATGTTTTCAGGCATTAAACTTCTCATTCCACTATAAGTTATCGTATGTTCATGAGAACCGCATACGTTCATAATTTTTATCTTTCTATCTTTAGGGTTGATTTCATGAATTAATTTAACTAACTCTTTTACTTTCTCTTTTCTCAATGTGCTCCTCCGCTTTCTATTTTTATTCCAAACTTTTCTATTAAGGTGAATAGGGCTATTGCGGGAACGAACGTAAACTGGAATACCATGGTTGATAGTACAGCAAACTGAACCAAAGCTGCTTTAATGGGAATGATGCCGGCTAACAGTAAACCAACCATAACACCAGGTATATGGACTATACCTGCTGACCGCAACATGTCTCTTACTGGAACGGTTATATCGTTTATCAGTTCTTTAAAAATAAAATGGAATATCTGGACGTTAGAAGCCCCGAGGGCAGCCATTCCCAGTATTATGTCTTCTAAATCTCGGAGTTTTGTTTTTAGGTATTTGTATCCTAAGGATAAGCTTCTCATTCCTGCGGCAGTTACTATACCAGCTAACGGTATAAGGCTGTTAGCTTTAAAGTGGAGGATACCAGACATATACAAAAGCGTTAAAGATACTATTGACATTGTGGATATTGACATAAACGTTATAAAAAATCCCCACTTCCGCGGATACCCCTTAAACTCAAAACGCTTAGTTGAGATTATAGAAGCGTTTACGAAAAAGAGTAAAACTATCGCAAAGTTAACGTAGTTCAGTTTTAACTTTAACAGGAATAGAATGATAAATCCCACTGCTACAAGTTGTAAAAGTGAAAGTACAGAAGAACGCAGAATCTCCTTCCAGAACCCAACGTTGAATTTCCTGTCAAAGTAAGCTACTGCTAAAATCATTAGGTAAGATACAACAACTATCTTCACGTAGTGTTCCATTAGCAAATCCTCGGTAGAGGGTCTTCTTCTAACAGTTCTAAATGACGAACTCCACCTATGGATGTAATCAATTGAACTTTTTTGTCTCCTGTAACTTCTCCAACTATTTCTGCGTTTTTCCCTAACTCGTGGGATTTAAGTATTTCAAGCGCTTTTTCTGCATCCTCCTTTCCTATAACTATTACGGCTTTGCCTTCGTTAGCAAGGTAAAGAGGGTCGTATCCCAACATATCGCATATGAACCTTACTTCTTCCCTTATAGGAATTTTCTCTTCATAAAGTTTTACTCCTAAGCCACTACTTTCAGAAAACTCAATTAAAACGGTTGCAAGTCCTCCTCTTGTAGGGTCTCTCATCCAGCGAAGCGTTGGGATTTCAAATAGTGGAGTGAGAAGGCTATTTAACGGAGCGCAGTCGCTTAAAACCGCCGTTTCTATATCGAATTCTTCTCTTGATAGAGAGATGGCTATACCGTGGTCGCCAATAAATCCTGTAACTATTATGACGTCTCCTTCCTGTGCGTTTAAAGGTGTTAAGGTTCTTACGTTCTTTCCTACTCCGGTTGTGTTTATGTAAACGCCGTCACACTTCCCCTTTTCTACTACTTTTGTATCGCCTGCGACAATCTTTACGTTACTCTTCGCAGCGGTTTCTGCCATAGCTTTGACTATATTTTCAAGCGTTTCAAACTCTGTACCTTCCTCAATTATGAAACCGACAGAAATATAGAGGGGTATATTACCTGAAACAGTTAAGTCGTTTATCGTTCCACAAACGCTGAGTTTCCCTATGTTTCCTCCCGGAAAGAACAGGGGGCGAATTACGTAAGAATCTGTAGTGATACCGATTTTTTCACTTTCTGCAGATAGAATTGTTGCATCTTGAAGAGATTTAAGTTCTGGAAAGTCAAAATGTTTTAAGAACACCTTTTCTATCAGTTCTCTGGTTAGTTTACCTCCAGAACCGTGTCCAATTTCTATTTTCACGCTCCACCTCCTATTAAAAAGAGAAAGGGTGCAACTGCCAAACTACTGTCAAGTCTATCTAAAACCCCGCCGTGACCAGGGAGAATCTTACCCGAATCTTTCACTCCAAAGGTTCTCTTGTAGAAACTTTCAAACAGGTCTCCTAATTGGGCAATTATTGTTAAAAACAGAACTATAAGTATCTGTAAATAGCTTAAAGGGATACCTAAAAGTTTTGCTATTAATACTGTTGTGATTGCGCCACCCAACGTTCCGCCTATTGCTCCTTCCACCGTCTTTTTGGGACTTACAGCAGGTATTAGTTTCCTTTTTCCGAAGAACTTTCCCGTTAGGTAGGCAAATGTATCTGTTGCCCATACAAGTGAAAGTAAAAGCAGGAAAAACTTTTTATTGAGACATCCGATGGAGGTTATACCTATAAGTATGTAGAGGAACATTAAGGCTACGGCAAAAAAGTTTTTGGATATTTCCTTTTCATCTATAAGTTCTGTTGCAAAAAGAAAAAGGACTGCAGTAACGGGGAATACAGGTAGGAGATGTGGGAAGTTTACTCCTATGGAGTAGAGTAGAGAAAACAGAATTAGTCCAAAGAAATACTTTTCTTCTCCTAAACTTCCACTAATTTTTAAAGACTCGCTAACGCAGGCAAATCCTAACAGGTAAACGAGTATCTGGTAAATCTCTTTTGATGAAAAGTATAAAAGCAACGCATAAACGATAACTAAAAGAGAACCTAAAAGTCTTTCTTTCATTTTATTCCGCCGAACTTTCTGTCTCTCCTTTTAAAATCTTCAATTGCTTCTAAGAACTCCTCTTCTGTAAAATCGGGCCATAGCGTTTTTGTAAACCACAATTCAGCGTAAGCCGATTGCCAGAGTAGAAAGTTGGAAATTCTCATTTCGCCGCTTGTCCTTATTATCAGGTCAACATCGGGTAGCTCCGGCATATATACGTATTTTTGGAGAACTTCCGGCGTAACGTTTTGAACTCCATCTTTGATTAATCTGTTTACTGCGTCTATTATTTCCTGTCTTCCTCCGTAGTTAACTGCAAAAACGGCAGTCATTCCCGTACAATGACCGGTTTTCTCTTCTATGGATTTGAATCCTTCCTGAAGGTATTGGGGAAGTTCCCAAAGTCTTCCTATAGTTTTGAACTTTACGTTATTTTCTAAGAATAGAGAAAGGCGAGAGTTGATGTATTCATACATTAGGTTAAAAAGAAACTCTACCTCTTCCTTTGGTCTTTTCCAGTTTTCTGTAGAGAAGGCGTATAGGGAAAGGTATTTTATACCTAAATTGCTTGCAGCTTTTACTATCTTTTCTGTAACTTCTGCTCCTTTTCGGTGCCCTTCTATCCGCGGTAGTCCTCTCTTTGTAGCCCACCTACCGTTGCCGTCCATTATTATTCCTACATGAACGGGGAGTTTACCTTTCATTCATAGTCTCCTATGGTTATTCCTCAAGTAAGTTATGAAATCTGCCAACTCTTTTACCTTTCCTACCAGCATGAAATGAACACCGTCGGCAAACTCCGATATCGCTTTTGCTAATTCAATTGTATATTTCCATCCATATTCTGCAGGCTTTTCAGCGTTTTCTATCGCTTTTTTTAGGTTTTCTGGGACAGAACCTGGATTTAACTTCTCTATAAAGTTAGCCATCTTGACGCTTCTGATAGGCAGTAGTCCAATTATGGCTTTTCCTCCTAAATCCCTGATTATTTCTGTTACCTCTTTTGCCTTTTTTACATCGTAAACAGGTTGCGTCTGTATGAACGTTGCTCCAGCTCTTATCTTTTTTTCCAATTTCCATACTTGGAGTTTTGGAGGACCTGCGAAAGGGTTGTAAACCGCACCTATGGTAAAAGAAGTAGGTTTATCTAAATCTTTTCCGTTGATAAGTTTTCCTTTGTTCATGTCGCTAACGCTTTTTATTAGCTGAACGGAGTCTACATCAAAGACCGGTTTTGCCTGCGGTACATCTCCTAAAGTGGTGAAGTCCCCTGTCATTAAACAAACGTTTTGAATGCCAAAAGCAGCTGCTCCTAAAAGTTCTGATTGCAGGGCGATTCTGTTTCTATCTCTACAGGTTATTTGAAGGATGGGGTCAAATCCATTGTCCAACAGTATTTTTGACATTGCTATTGAGGACATTCTGAGCATTGAACGTTGACAATCTGTTACATTAAAGGCATCAACCTTATCGCGGAGGGGTTCAATCTCTTTTATCGTTTTTTCCCAGTTAATCCCTCTTGGAGGTGCTATTTCAGCAGTTATGATGAACGTGTTGCTGTCGAGTTTTTCGCGCAGAGTCAATTCAGTCCTCCACCTTCAGTTCTCGCGGATAAACAGATTTGGAGTAATCAGCAGGAGGTTTTGGTAACTTGAGGCTTGTAATAGTTTCCAACTCTTCCATTTTCTTCTCAATGGTGTACCAGATACACGGCATAGAAGGGTTTACTTCACATTTTCCATCAATTGCTCCTCCGCACGGACCGTTCAGGAGCGATTTTGGACATCTTGCTACTGGACATATACCCCCGGTTGAAGAAATCATACAATCGCCGCAGGCAATGCAGTACTCTTTAAAGGTATGGCTATCTACTTCTGCTCCGATGAAGAGGGTATCAACGCCTGTTATTACTGGAATGTCAAGGTTTTCTGCCAATACCTGCGTTCCTGCGCCGCAGGCTAAAGAGATTACTACATCGCATTTGCTTTCTATATTTTGTAGAACGTTCCTTTTGAGTCTTTCTAATATGCACGTTCCGCCTGGCGAAGCTATAAGACTCACTGCATAGCCGTTTACTGCCAAAGCTTCTGCTAACTCCTTGGCTTCCTTTAGCCCGCCGTTTTTACACCTTGATGAACCGATTTCGCAACCAACAATTCCGATATTCCACTCTTTGTTCACATACTTTACTATTTCTTCTATTGGTTTGAGTTTTACGGTAACCAATAGACTTCCTCCTGACCTACATGTAAACCTTAACGCTTGCGGTTCTTTTCAGGTTGTCTATGTAATCTTTGAGCGCTTTCTGGAACTTTTGGACGAAAAGACGTCTTCTAATTTCCTCTTCGTTGCAGGATGGCGTTTCTTGCGATTTAACGAAGACAATGTAGTAGCCGTTTTTCGTTTCTACTAACTTGTAAGTTCCAGGTTTTGTTGACCATACGGCTATGTCAAGAGGTTTAATTAACGAACCCTTCGTTACCTTTCCTACGTATCCGCCATTTTGGGCTGTTGTAGGGTCCTCTGATAGCTCTTTGGCTACTTTTTCAAATGGAACTCCTTGTTTTAAGAGTTCAAGTGCCTTTTGGGCTTTTTCTTTACTCTTAGTATATATGTAGTAAACGGTTCTTACGGGGTGGGATTTTAAACTGCTGCATATTTTCTGGATTTCTACATCGGATACATTGATTTTGGATTTAACGTCTCTTGCAATTAGCTTTGCTATTAGTAGTTGTTCTTTCAAATTTTCCTTAAGGTCTTCAAAGGATATTCCTTGAGATTGGAGCATCTTTTTAAATTCAGCGATGTTCTTCGCACCACTTCTTTTTGCTAAGTCTTCTAAAGCTGCGTTGAGTTCTTTGTCTGTTACTTTTAGTCCTTCGGATTGGGCTTGGGTGAGGAGGATTTTTCTTTCTATTACCTTATCTCTTGCTTTTTCAAGGTCATCTATTCCGTTTTCTTTGGCGAACTTTACTATTTCACTATAAAGTACAGGTTCTCCGTTAACGATGGCAGCTATGTAATCTACAATTTTGGCAGTGGCAGGCATAGAGAAAATGAATATGGAGATAAGAAATATTACCAGGTTCCTACTCATAACCTAACTCCTCCGTAAGCGTCTTACTTGTTGGTAAATACTTTTACCTTGCTTGAGGTTTTTAGCTTTTTGATGTACTCGTTTAAGCTTTTTATGTAAGCTTCCTTACGTTTGTTTTCTAATAGTACTTCTTTTAGTCTTGGTTTTAGGGAATTGAAGTCAATCGGTTTTCCGTTCATGCTGAAAACTTTTTTGTTCTTTTCGTAAAAGGCTTTGACTTCAGCATCGCTAATTTCCACTTTGGGAGGCTTAACGTGTTTTTTAAGTAAGTAAAGTATCAGTATCCTCTTCTTTGCTGCTGCGAGTGCCTTTTTAACTTCGGGGTCGTTTTCAAGGTTTTCTTTTAACGCTTCTGAGTAAAGCAGGTCCTCTTTAATGAGATTGTCTAAAACCATCCCTTTTAAATTTGGTACGTTCTTCATATTTGGAGGAACGCTTTTTAAGGCTTCTTCAAGTTGCTGTTCAGTAATTTTTATGCCGTTTACCTCTGCAACAACTTTTGTGGGTTCTTTGGCATAAGATAGAGAGGAAAGTGTTAGCAAAACTGATAGCGTTAAAATTGACTTTTTCAAGTTAGCCTCCTTTAATTTCTATTTAAAGCGTCTCTTAAAGTTAGGAAGTATAATGTAATTTGCAAAGTCCGCTCAAAAGCATAACTTTATGCTTCAAATTTCACGTCAATATTATCACAGGTGAAGAGAGATGAAGAGGAAAGTTAATCTTAACGAAGTTACTGCTAAAGAACCTGTCAAGGTAGATACTGAAATTCAGGCTTCTATTATGCATCTTCCTGAGGAGGAAGTTTCTAAAGCTTCTTCTTTCAAACTTCACATTGAGATTACTAAGAAACCTGTTGGATATAACCTCAAGGGTAACATAAAGGGTGAAGTGGAATTAACCTGCAGCAGGTGTAATGAGAAGTTTATGCATAAGATAGATAAAGATTTTGAGTATAAGTTGTTGCCTACTTCTGAAATTACGGGCGGAGAGATAAAATCTTCTGAACTTGATGTAAAATTCTCCGACTCTGACGTTCTTGACCTTGCTGAAGTAGTTGAGGAACAGATTATTCTTGATTTACCGGTTAAACCTTTATGTAGCGAGGATTGCCAATTGCCAGCTTTGGAAGAGGAAAAAGAAAAGAGTACTGAAGACGTTAAGAGTGGTGTTGATAAAAGGTGGGAGAAACTCAAAACACTTAAAGATAAACTATCAAAGGAGAAGTGAAATGGCAGTTCCAAAGAGAAAAGTTTCAAGAACGAGAAGAGACAAGAGAAGAACGCACTGGAAAGCTAAGATGCCTGCAATCTCTACGTGTCCAAACTGCCTTCAACCAAAACTTCCTCACAGAGTTTGTAAGTACTGTGGTTACTACAAAGGAGAGACAGTAATTGAGGTAGAAGAGTAAATGAGGGTGGTTCTGGATGCTATGGGGGGTGATAACGCCCCCCAAGTTCCTGTAAGGGGAGCAGTTCAGGCTGCAAAAGAGTTAGGAGTAGAGGTAATCTTAACTGGGAAGAGGGAGTTAATTGAGGATGAACTTTCTAAATATTCGTACTCCGGTAATTTAATAAAGGTGGTTGATGCTCCTGAATCCATTTCTATGGATGAGCAACCTTCAAAAGCTTTAAAGAAAAAGAATTCATCCGTTCACGTTGGTATGTCTTTAATTAAAAACAAAGAGGCAGATGCTTTTGTTAGTGCCGGGAATACCGGTGCAGTTATGGCTATTTCTGTTTTTTCTTTAGGAAGGCTTAAAGGGGTAGAAAGACCTGCAATATCAACTGTCTTACCTAATTTGAAGGGACATACTTTTCTATTAGACGTTGGTGCTAACGTTGATTGTAAACCTCATCATCTTTTGCAGTTTGCTGTAATGGGTGAGGCTTACGCTAAGTACGTTTTGGGTGATGAAAATCCCCGCATCGGTCTCCTCAACATCGGCGAGGAAGAAACCAAAGGAAACGAGTTAACGAAAGAAGCTTATAAACTTTTAAAGAAGGCTTCCGAAAAAGGGCTCAACTTTGTCGGTAACGCTGAAGGAAGGGATATCTATTCTGGCGATTTTGATGTAATTGTATGTGACGGATTTGTTGGTAACGTTGCGCTTAAACTCAGCGAGAGCCTTGCAAAAATCTTAGCTAAAATTTTGAAAGAGGAGATAGAAAACCACTTTATATCCCGCTTAGGTGCCATAACGTTGAAACCTGCGATAAAGAGCTTTAAAAAGAGGATAGACTACGCTGAGTGGGGTGGAGCGCCGCTACTTGGAGTTAAAGCGCCTGTTATAATATCTCACGGTAGTTCAAATGCCAAGGCTATCAAGAACGCTATAAAGGTGGCCTGCCAGTTTGCAGAGAGTAACCTTAACAGCTACATAGAAAAGAATATAGAGAAATACGGGTAGGGAAAATGGGAATAAGGTTAGTTTCAACCGGTTCGTATCTTCCGGAAAAAATCCTCACCAACCACGACCTTGAAGAAATGGTAGAAACTTCTGATGAGTGGATAACGACGAGGACGGGCATAAAGGAAAGGAGAATCAGCGAGAAGGAAACAACGGCAGAGTTAGCATATAAAGCCTCACTGAACATTCCTGACTTAAACCCTGAAGAGCTTGAGCTGATTCTTGTTGCTACTGCCACGCCTGATGCTTTTTTTCCCTCTACAGCCTGTAAGTTGCAGGCACTTCTTGGAAATAAAAATTCTGTAGCTTTTGACATTTCAGCTGCCTGTACCGGATTCATTTACGCCCTTTACGTAGCCGATTCAATAATGAGAACTAAAGGCGTTTCAAAGGCGCTGATTGTAGGGGCGGAGAGGTTCTCAAAGATTCTTGACTGGAGTGACAGAACTACCTGTATTCTGTTTGGAGACGGTGCCGGTGCGGTTTTGCTTGAAAAGTCGGAAGAAGAGGGGATTTTAGGATTTGACCTCGGAGCTGACGGAAGCTACGGCGATTTACTCTACGTTAACTCTGTAGGAAGTAACGAAAATCCCCCCTACCACCTCAAAATGAAAGGAAACGAGGTTTTCAAAGTAGCTGTTAGAACCATGGTTGACTCAGCTAAAAGAGTTCTTGAAAAAACCGGCGTTTCACCTGAAGAGATTTCTCTTCTTATTCCTCATCAGGCTAACGTAAGGATAATAAACGCCGTTGCCGAAAGGCTTGGAATAGATAAAAGTAAAGTTTTCGTTAACCTTGATAAATATGGCAATACAAGTGCAGCTTCCATTCCCATAGCGTTAGATGAAGCGGTGAAGAGCGGTGCTGCTAAGAAAGGAGACCTAATTCTTTTTGTTGCTTTCGGAGGAGGATTTACCTGGGGTTCTTGCCTTATAAGGTTATAATTGACCTACTGCTGAAATTGGAGGAGAGAGATGCTTAAAACGAGGGTTTGTGAGATTTTAGGGATTGAGTATCCCATACTACAGGGGGGAATGGCTTGGATAGCCGATGCAGAATTGGCAGCAGCAGTGTCAAACGCTGGCGGTCTTGGAATTATTGCCGGCGGGAACAGGAGCGCCGACGAGTTAAGGGAAGAGATTAGAAAGTGTAAGGAACTTACCGATAAGCCTTTCGGCGTTAACATAATGCTTATGATGCCAAACGCAGAAGAGATAATAAACGTCTGTCTTGAAGAAGAAGTTCCAGTTGTAACCACAGGAGCGGGAAATCCGGGTAAGTATATTCCAGCCTTCAAAGAGAAGGGAATAAAGGTGATTCCCGTTGTTGCCAGCGATGCCTTGGCTAAAAGGATGGAAAGGATAGGTGTTGACGCTGTAATAGCCGAAGGAATGGAAGCTGGAGGTCACATAGGAAAGCTAACTACTATGGTTCTTATACCTGCGATAGTAAGAGCAGTAAATATTCCCGTGATTGCTGCCGGAGGTATAGCTTTAGGTGAGCAGGCAGCGGCAGCTTTCGCTTTAGGAGCTGAAGGTATTCAGGTAGGAACGAGGTTTTTAGCTGCAAAAGAGTGCAACATCCATCCAAAATATAAAGAAAAGATACTTAAAGCGCGTTTTAATCAGGTTACGGTTACAGGAATTACCACAGGTCATCCTGTAAGACTTCTTGAAAATAAACTTACTAAAAAATTTGCAGAACTTGAGTTTTCCGGTGCACCGAAAGAAGAACTTGAAGAACTTGGAAGAGGCAGGTTAAGGCTTGCTGCTGAACAGGGCGACGTTGAGTGGGGTTCCGTAATGGCAGGTCAGGTTGTTGGCTACGTTAACAAAGAAGAAACTGCCGAAGAGATAATCAAAGATATTATGGAAGGCGCAGAGAAGAGACTGAAAGAGATGTGTAACAGATTCTTCGGGGAGTAGAACTCCCCCTCTATTTTAAGTGTTTGTAGAGTTTTTCCAATCCTTTTTCTATTTTATTTTCATCTGTGCAGTAAGAGAATCTTACAAACCTATCTGTTTCATTCTCACCAAAATCTATTCCAGGAGTTATAGCTACTCCTGCTTTTTCAAGAATTCTTGAGGTGAAAGAATAGCTATCGTTTGAAAACTTAGAGCAGTCGGCGTAGATGTAAAAAGCTCCTTCAGGTTTTACAGGAACTTTAAACCCTAACTCTTGAATGCCTTTAAGCATGAGGTTTCTTCTCTTTTCAAAAACCTTTACGTTTTCTTTGAGTTCTTCTAAAACTTCCTCGTCAAAGCACTTAAGTGCAGCAATCTGCGAAACTGTAGGTGGTGAAATTACGATGTTCTGGAGAATTGCCGTGATTTCTTTAACCATCCACTTCGGAACGATAACCCAGCCCACTCTCCATCCTGTCATGAGGAAAAACTTTGAAAATCCCCCCACCACACAACATTCTTCCGTAACTTCCAAAGCTGAAATTGCCCTCTTGCCGTAGGTTAACCCGTGGTATATCTCGTCAGAAATTAAAAAGCATTTTTCAGATAATTTCTTTATTCTTTCTCTGGAAAGAATTTTTCCCGTCGGGTTGGCAGGTGAATTAATAATCATTGCAGGGCTTTCTATTTCGTTGACAGGTATCTCAAAACCGTTTTCTGCACGAACGTCAATTTTCCTACTTTTAACTTTTAGAAAGTTGAGCATATTCTTGTAGCAGGGATATCCAGGGTCAGTATAGGCTATCTCTCCAAGTTTTTCACCTATTACTTTTAGAACTGCAAGGAGGGCAGGTGAACTTCCCGGTGTAATAATTACCTGTTCAGGAGAAGCGTTAACACCGTAAGTTTCGCAGTAATACTCTGTTATCTTTTCCTTTAGCGGCAAAATTCCCGTGCTTTCCGTGTACTTCATTTCCATTTCATTTAAAGCTTTTATTGCTTCCTTTTTAACTTTTTCTGGCACAGGCAGGTCTGGTTCGCCGACTTCAAAGTGAATAATTTCTTTCCCTTTTCTTTCTAACTCCTTTGCCTTCTCAAGTATTTCCATCACGTAAAAAGGTTTTATCTCCATGCTTCCACCATGGCTTTAACGTATTTTCCAATTATGTCAAACTCAACGTTTACCCTATCGCCTACTTTTCTTTCTTTTAGATTGGTATTTTCGTAGGTGTGCGGTATCACTGCAACAGAAAAAGTATTTCCTTTAACTTCTGCAACGGTCAGGCTTATACCGTCTATTCCAATAGAACCTTTTTCAACTACCAGCGTTCTAAAGTTGTAGGGAAGTTCAAACGTAAACCTGTAAAATCCCCCCTTTTCTCTCCTTATACCCACGACCCTTACAACCGTGTCAACGTGCCCCTGCAAGATATGTCCTCCTAACCTATCCCCTACCTTCAACGCCCTTTCAAGGTTAACGGCACTTCCCGCTTTCAGTTTTGACAGGTTGCTTCTCCTTAGCGTTTCTGGTGATACATCAAAACTTAAAAAGTTTTTCCCAATCTCTATAACGGTTAAACACACCCCGTTTACAGCTATACTGTCGCCTTCTCTGGCGTCTTCTATCACTTTTTCGCACTCTACTTTCAGTAGCGAACCGCTTTTTTCTATGCTTTTTACCTTTCCTACCTCTTCCACTAATCCTGTAAACATCTTTTTCTGCCTTTTAGTAAAATTTGCACTCAGATTATACAGCGGAGGAGTTTTTTGAGGTTAGCCACCATAGATATAGGAACAAACTCAACGCGTCTTCTGATAAGCGAATCGGATGAAAGAGGAAAAATCAAGCAGCTGTTGAAGTTAGGTAGGGTTACCCGATTAGGGAAGGGAGTTAAAAAAACGGGAAGGCTTTCAAAGGAAAGTATTGAGAAAACGATTGTTGCCCTTAAAGAGTTTAAGCAAGTAATAGAGCAGTATAAGGTAGATAAGGTTATAGTTGCAACGACAGAAGCCGCAAGGCTTGCAGAAAACGCTGATGAATTTTTAAATAGAGTAAGAGAACTTGGATTTGAAATAGAGATACTGAGCGACAAAGAAGAAGCCGAACTTGTTTTTAAAGCTAACGTTCTCTCTTTTAACGTTCATGGTAGAGCTATGACCGTTGATTTGGGGGGTGGCAGTACAGAAATCGTTTACGGAACGCCGAACAAAATTGAATACCTTGAAAGCCTGAAGTTTGGCGTTGTTACTCTGTATGAAGAGTTTTTAAAGAGCGACCCTCCCACAGAAGAAGAGCTATCCCAATTAGAATCTTTCATAAGGGAGAAACTTTTAGAAGTAAAAAAATACATTAAAGAACCCGATTTTGAAGTGTTTGCCGTTGGTGGAACGATTACATCGGTTGTAGCTATGGAAGAAGAGATGGAAGTTTACAAGCCCGAGATTGTTCACGGCTACAGAGTAACAAAGGCTATGGTAGAAAAGTGGTATAAGAAGCTTATTTCTTTAACTGAATCTGAAAGAAAGAAAGTTAAAGGTTTAGAGGAAAATCGGTCAGATGTTATCATTCCAGGTCTTGCTTTCTTTAAAGTTTTTTGTGAAGTTTTCAATAAAGAAAGTTTGACTGTCAGCGAACACGGATTACTTTACGGACTTGCACTGAAGGAGGTAGAAAAGTGTCTGAAAAAAGAATAGCCGTAATAGGAACAGGATATGTAGGGCTTGTATCAGGAGCTTGCTTTGCCTACTTGGGACACAAAGTCATAGGACTTGACATAGACGCGGAGAAAATAGAAAAACTAAAAAACGGAGAAATTCCCATATACGAACCGGGACTGGACAGAATACTCAACCAGGCAATTGAATCTGGAAACATTGAATTCACAACCGATTACGCCTACGCCGTAAAGAACTCAGACTTCATCTTCATTGCGGTAGGAACTCCCTCAAAAATAGACGGTTCAGCAGACCTATCTTACGTAAAAACTGCCTACGACAGAATTGCCGAACTTATAGATGAAAATGACTTTAAAGTTATCGTTAACAAATCCACCGTACCTGTAGGAACGGGCAGATGGGCAAAAAAATACATAGCTAACCTATTAAAAGAAAGAGGAATAAAAAATCCCGAAGAAAGATTTGAAATCGTATCCAACCCTGAATTCTTAAGAGAAGGAAAAGCAGTTGAAGACTTCATGAATCCAGACAGAGTAGTAGTAGGAGCTGACAACAGAGACGTAGCAGGAATGGTAGCCTCTCTCTACGAAAAACTCCAGCCTGCAATGCTCATAACCGACCTACCAACTGCCGAAATGATTAAATACGCCTCAAACGCCTTTTTAGCAACAAAAATTTCCTTCATAAACGAAATAGCAAACGTATGCGAAAAAGTAGGAGCTGACGTCACAGTAGTTGCAAGAGGAATGGGACTTGACCACAGAATAAGCCCTTACTTCTTAAACGCCGGTTGCGGCTTTGGCGGTAGCTGCTTCCCAAAAGACGTAAAAGCCCTAATATACACTGCTAAAGAAGTTGGAGAAGAACCTGAACTGCTAAACTCCGTAATAGATGTCAATGAAAGACAGAAGCTAAAACCTGTTGAGAAACTGCTGAAGCACATTCCTGACCTAAAAGGTAAAACAATTGCCGTTTGGGGACTTGCCTTTAAGCCAGAAACAGACGACATGAGGGAAGCACCTTCCATTCCTATTATTAAAAAGCTGTTAGAGTTGGGAGCAACGGTTAAGGCTTACGACCCTGTTGCTATTCCGAACGCTAAGGCTGTTTTTGAGCAAGAGTTAAAGGCTTACAAGGGTAAACTTCAGTTTACAGAAACAAAAGAAGAAGCGGTTCAAGATGCAGATGCGCTTTTACTGGTTACAGAATGGAATGAATTTAAAGACGTTAATTTTGATAAACTAAGAGGTAAAGTTGTGATTGACGGCAGAAACCTTTGGGAACCGTCAATCGTAAGGCAGTTCTGTAAATACGAAAGTATAGGGAGACCGTAGTGAACATAACGAGTAAGAGGGATTCGCTGAAAAAACTTTACTCGCCCTTTGGCTGGCTTTTGGCTAAAGCTAACGTATCTCCAAACGTAATAACGCTTCTTGCGGTAATAACGGGAACGTTCGCAGCCTTTCTTTACTACTCTGGGCATCCCGTTTTGGGTGCGTTTTTGTTGTTTTCATCGGGGATTTTAGACCTTTGTGATGGGTACGTAGCCGTTAACAACAGGAAGGCTACGAAGTTTGGTGCCGTTTTTGACTGGATAGCAGATAAGTGGGTTGATGGTTTTGTTTTGGGGGCTGTAGCTCTGAGGTTTGCCAACGACTGGATAGCGCTTTTAGCCGTTGTTTCAACGATGCTTCACACCTTTATAAAGCCTGTTGCCTATGCAGAGATAGGTTACTCTGAAAGAACTACCGGTAAAATTAAAGACCCTCTTGAAAATACTGGATTCTTTGGAAGACCGGAAACGTTTATCGTTCTCTTTACAGCTTCAATTCTCTATCCTTTAAACCATAGGATTTTGACCTATGCAATAGAGTTTATAGCTGTTATGACTTTCTTATCGCTTATGCACAGGCTTTACTACCTTTATAAAAAATACGGCAGAGAGTATGAGGAGTAACCATGGAAAGACCTTACGTAATGATAGTTTCAGAGGTAACAATTGATGGCAAGTTGACTCTTGCTAAGGGCGTTTCAAGTAAGGAGATAATGAAGCTTATGGACGAAGAAGCAAATAAATATTTGCATCAGATAAGAGCGGAGTGTGACGGCATTATGGTAGGTGCTAATACCGTCAGAATAGACAATCCCAACCTTACCGTTAGATACGTTGAGGGTGAAAATCCTGTCAGGATAATCCCTTCTTCTAAAGGAGATATCCCTCTTGATGCGAACGTCCTTAATACGTCTGTTGCACCTACGATAATAGCTGTAAGCGAAGCTGCTCCTAAGGAAAAGATAGAGGCATTTAAGGAAAAAGGAGCTGACGTTATCGTTGCAGGTAAGGATAAGGTGGACTTTAAGGAGCTTTTCAAAAAACTTTACGAGAAAGGCATAAAGAAGCTTATGGTTGAAGGTGGTAGCGCCGTTAACTGGGAGCTTATAAAGAACGACCTTGTTGATGAGATAAGACTTATCCACCTTCCTGTTGTTGTTGGTGGAGATGATGTTCCTTCTCTGACTTCAGGTGAAGGGTTTAAGACGCTTGATGCCGTTAAGAGATTTTCCATTAAAAGAGTGTTCCAGTGTGGTAATCAGGTAATTACAGAGTATCAGCGGCTTTAGCAGATGTTCAAGTACGTTTTAAAGCGTTTTTTTCAGATGATACCTATCATTATAGGTATGACTTTTATCTCATTTATCGTTATAAAGTTGGCGCCGGGGGATTTTTTCACCCAGCTTGAAATGAATCCTTCCATATCAAAACAGACGATAGAGGAGCTGAGAAAGATTTATGGACTTGACCAGAACGTTTTTGTTCAGTATTTCCATTGGCTTTTGAACGCTTTAAAGTTTAATTTGGGTTATTCCTTTGCCTACCATAAGCCTGTTACTGCTTTAATAGAGGAAAGGCTCCTTAATACCCTTGAGTTAACTGTTACCTCTTTTGTCCTTTCCTGGTCTATTTCTGTTCCTTTAGGGATAATTGCCGGCGTTTATAACGGGAAATTGCTGGACAGACTTAT
Source organism: Desulfurobacterium pacificum (assembly GCF_900182835.1). Lineage (NCBI taxonomy): Bacteria > Pseudomonadati > Aquificota > Aquificia > Desulfurobacteriales > Desulfurobacteriaceae > Desulfurobacterium > Desulfurobacterium pacificum. The sequence goes on along the minus strand of NZ_FXUB01000005.1, from coordinate 25,508 downwards.
TAACTTTTTTTCCCTTTTAGGTCTTTCCGTTCCCAACTTCTTTTTAGCCTTCCTTCTTATGTTTTTTGCAGCTAAAACCGGCTGGTTTCCCATAGGTGGTGTAGTTTCTCAGGATTACGATAAGTTGTCTTTTTTTGGAAAGATACTGGATAGGCTTTGGCATATGGCGATTCCTTTAACAGTTTTAGTTATAGGTTCTGTTGCCGGTTTGCTGAGACTCGTCAGAAGTACGATAATAGAGGAACTTCAAAAGGATTACGTTAAAGTGGCAGTTGCTAAAGGATTACCATACAGAGTTGTTGTTATGAAACACGCCTTCAGGAATGCGCTTTCTCCCTTCCTTACCCTTATCGGTTTTGACATTGCGGGACTTTTATCCGGTGCTGTTTTAGTTGAGATAATAACTGCCTGGCCTGGTCTTGGCAGATTGATGTTTGAAGCAGTTATGGCACAAGACATTTTCGTTGTTATGGGTTCACTTTACATTGGCGGGATTATGCTTCTTATCGGTAATTTGATAGCGGATATACTGCTGGCGCTCAATGACCCAAGAGTTAGAGAAAGAGAAGTAGAGGGCAGGGTTGGATAGATTTTTGTCTTTTTTGAAGGGTTTATATCGGAAAAACTCTCTTGCAGCTTACTCCTTTGTCTTTCTGCTTTTCTTATATTTTATTGCTGTTTTTGCCGATTTTATAGCTCCTTACCCTTATGACGTTCAGTTCAGACATTACCCTTACCATCCTCCAACGCCCATACATTTTTTTGACAGAGAAGGGCATTTTCACCTGCGCCCCTTTGTTTACGGTCATAAGTTGGTTGACCCCGTTACCAAAACTTACACGGTTGATTATTCTAAGGTTTATCCTGTTGAATTTTTCGTTAAAGGAGAACCTCATTACCTGTTAGGGTTTATAAAAACCGATATTCACCTGTTTGGTGCTGGAAATGGCGGTCATATTTTTCTTTTCGGAACGGACAGGCTCGGCAGGGATATTTTTTCAAGGCTCGTTTACGGGACGAGGATTTCTCTTAGTGTTGGACTTATTGGTGTTGCTATCTCTTTTACTTTGGGGCTTTTTATCGGGGCAGTTGCAGGTTATTTTGGTGGGATTGTTGATAACGTTATAATGAGACTGGTTGAAATCTTGATGGCGTTTCCGGCTTTTTATTTGATGCTTGCCCTCCGCTCCATGTTTCCCGTTGATATGCCCAGTTACCTGACTTTCATAATCATTGTTGCGATTCTCTCTCTGATTGGCTGGACTGGGCTTTCAAGGGTTATCAGGGGTATGGTGCTTTCCATAAGGGAGAACGATTACGTTAAGGCTGCGAGGGTGTTAGGAGGAAGCCATCTTTACGTTATAAGGAAGCACGTTATACCTTCTACTTTATCCTATGTTATTATAGCTGCGACTTTGAGCATTCCCGGTTACATTTTAGGTGAAGCGGCGCTCAGTTTGATTGGTTTGGGTATTCAGGAACCTTACCCTTCGTGGGGTAATATGCTTTCTGAAGCCAATAACGTTTACGTGTTGTCTGCCCATCCGTGGGTTCTTTCAGCAGGTGTTGCTATTTCTCTTGTTATTATTGCGTTCAACCTGTTAGGTGATGGTTTGAGAGACTACTTTGATGTGAAGATGGAGAGGTAGTGATGTTCTATTTCCTTTTCTATAAGCTTTTAGGGATTGTCCTTTTTAAGTACATAACTTTTAGGAGCATTTATGCGTCTATAACAGCTATTGTCGTTGGTTTTTTGCTCTATCCCTGGTTTGAGGAGAAGCTGAAGAACCTCCAATTTAAACAGAAGATAAAGGAATACCTTCCCGAAACTCACAAGAAGAAAAACGTTCCAACGATGGGTGGTTTGTTAATCATTACCTCCTTAATTCTTTCCATATTTTTGTGGAATAACCTTGAGAACTTGTTTGTCTGGCTGGTCGTTTTCGTTCTGGTGTCCTTCGGAGCTATCGGTTTTGTAGATGATTATATAAAGTCTAAGAAGGGCAATCCTGAAGGTCTTTCCGAAAGAAAGAAGTTCTTCTTTCAGCTAATTTTTGCTTCTGTTGTTGCTGTTGTGCTTTATAAGACGGGATTTTCTACGGAGCTTTACTTTCCAATTTTTAAAAACCTGCATTTTAACTTAGGGTGGTTATTTATTCCTTGGGTTGTTTTTATTATCGTTGGTGCTTCTAATGCTGTTAACCTTACCGATGGGCTTGACGGTTTGGCAATAGGTCCTGTTATTACTACATCGTTTGTATTTTTAGTCTTTTCTTACGTTGCCGGTAATGCCAAGCTTTCTTCTTACCTTCACATTCCGCACGTTCCGGGTGCTGGAGAGTTGACGATAGTCTGTGCGGCTGTTATAGGTGCTTCGTTGGCATTTTTGTGGTTTAACACTTATCCTGCTGAAGTTTTTATGGGGGATGTAGGGTCGCTTTCTTTGGGAGCGTTGTTAGGGACTATTGCAGTTTTGACTAAAGAGGAGTTTATTTTGGCGATTGCAGGGGGGATTTTTGTTTTAGAAACGCTTTCTGTGATTGTTCAAAGGTTTTACTTTAAATATACTAAGCGAAAGTATGGAGAGGGGAGGAGGATTTTTAGGATGGCTCCTCTCCACCACCATTTTGAAAAGAAGGGGTGGGAGGAACCTAAGATTACTGTTAGGTTCTGGATTATTTCGGTGATGCTGGCACTTTTAGCTTTGAGTATGTTGAAGATTAGGTGATTTCTACGCCGGCGCATTTGAGGATATCAAGAACTTTTTTGTCTTTAAGGCGACACTCAGATTTAACGTTGAAACGGTCAACTTTTTCTATTATTCCCATCTCTTTTAAGATGGCTGCATGCTGGGAAAGGAGCGGTTGAGGAACGCCCAACTCTTCTCTAATTTCCTTCGGTTTTTTGGGTCTTTCCGCCAGCGAGACGATGATTCCTATTCTGATGGGGTTTGCCAGCACTTCGAAGATTCTGGCGCATTCGTTATACTTTTCGTAGCGTTTTTGGCACATTTTTTCCATTTACTGCCTCCCGAGGAGAAGTTTTTTGTGCTTGTTATATTTTAGCTAATTTTTTAAATTAAGGGAGTAGATATGTTTAATAGAATTAAAGAAGATATTAGAACAGTATTTGAAAGAGACCCGGCAGCGAGGAGTTTAATAGAAGTTTTGTTGTGTTATCCAGGTCTTCACGCTATTTGGTTTCATAGAGTTGCCCATTGGTTCTGGAATAAGAATTTGAAATTGATAGCGAGATTGATTTCTCACCTTTCCCGATGGATAACTGGAATAGAAATACATCCGGGAGCTAAAATCGGCAAAAGGTTTTTTATTGACCACGGAATGGGCGTTGTTATAGGTGAAACTACGGAGATAGGGGATGATGTGACGCTTTATCATCAGGTAACGTTAGGGGGAACGAGTACAAAAAAAGGGAAAAGGCATCCTACTATAGGTAATAACGTTGTTATAGGTGCTGGAGCTAAAGTTTTAGGACCTATCACGATTGGTGATAACTGTAAAATAGGGGCTAATTCCGTTGTTATAAAGGATGTTCCTCCAAACTCTACTGTTGTTGGTATTCCTGGTAAAGTGGTAAGAAGGGAGGGAGTAAAACCGACGAAAGTTGACCTTGAACACGGCAGGCTCCCCGACCCTGTTATGGAGTCTTTGAAGCAGATGCTTGATATAATTCACGACTTAGAGCTTGAGGTTAAGACGTTGAAGAAGGAAATAAAAAAATGACGCGGGTTTTGTTTTTAACTTTGTTTTTGTTGTGTCTTTTTGTAAACGTTTCTATTGCTGTAGTTAAGCATCCAAAGCCTGGACACCGTTACTTTACGATACAGTTTGCATCTCCTACTAAGATTGAAACGGCTAAAAAAATTTATAAAAAGCTGAAAGAGGTGCCTTTTCTAAGGATTGTAAAAGCGGATGGGCATTATAGGGTGAGGGGGGGATTTTTTTCATCACTCAAAGAAGCTGAAGAATTTATAAACTCTCATGAAAAGCTTAAAAAATCCCCTCACTACATCACCCTCACCGTTTACGACCCATCTGTGGTTGTTTACGGCTTTGGCAGTTCTAATTCCACAGAAGAGAAAGTTTCTTCTAATGCTACACAAATTTCAGCACTTAGTTCAGAAGTTGTTAAACTTCCTATTCCTGAGGAAAATGAAAGTGCTTCTTTAAATTCTACAAATACTACCAGCAGTAATGCTACTAATAACATTACAGAGAATACTACAAGTAATGTTACTGCTACTGTTTCAGAAAACAACGTTGTGAAAGTAGAAAATGAAACCAATGTAAGAACCAATGCTACTGTTTTTTCTCTATCAAAGGAACAGGAAAAAGAGTTTTTACCGCCTAAAGTTAAAGAAAAACCTTCTGTGAAAAAGCGTGGTAAGAAAACCTTTTACTACTATTACGTTTTGCTTGTTTTAGGGGCGGTATTTTTACTTTTGGTTCTGTTTTTGGCTAAAAGAAGAAAAAGTGGTGGGGTGGATTTTGAAGTTTATATAGGAAAGCTTTTAGAAGAAGAGGATTACGACAAAATAATAGAAGTTTTAGTTCCCTACCTTAAAAGAGAACCAGAAGACACGTTTGCTCTGAAAGCTCTTGCAGAAGCCATGGAAAAGAAGGGAAGAATCCTTGAGACAGTTGCTCTTTACAGAGAATTGGCAGAAGTTCTCAGGAAAAAAGATTTTGTCGTTTTAGCTGAAGAATTTGAAAAGAAGGCAGAAAAACTATCTGAAGAAGCTTTTAAGTAGGAGGGAAACCCTCCCGAGCGGGAGGGTAAAGAGATTACTTGAGCTCTTTCTTCTGCTCTTTCAGGAAGGGCATCATTTCTCTTAATTTTTTACCAACCTTTTCAATCGGATGTTCTGCTTCCATCTTTCTGTGGGCGTTAAGAACTGGGTAGTTAGCCTGAGCTTCAAGCACAAACTCTCTTGCAAATTCGCCCGTTTGAATTTCTTTAAGTATCTTCTTCATGTTTTCCTTAACTCTTTCATCTATAACTCTTGGACCTCTCGTGTAATCTCCATACTCGGCAGTATCAGAAATGGAATATCTCATTCCTGCAAGTCCGTGCTGATAGATGAGGTCAACGATAAGCTTTAATTCGTGGAGGCACTCAAAGTAAGCAACTTCAGGCTGATAGCCAGCTTCTATTAAAGTTTCAAATCCTGCCTTGATGAGTGCGGATACGCCACCGCAGAGAACCACCTGCTCACCGAATAGGTCTGTTTCTGTTTCTTCCTTGAACGTTGTTTCAATAACGCCAGCTCTCGTTGCGCCGATTCCTTTCGCGTATGCTAAAGCTACGTCTTTTGCCTTACCTGTTGCGTCCTGGTGAACGGCAACCAATGCGGGAACGCCTGCGCCTTCTAAGTAAGTCCACCTTACCAAGTGTCCTGGACCTTTAGGAGCTACCATGAAAACGTCAACATCGGCCGGTGGAACTATCTGGTTGAAGTGGATGTTAAATCCGTGAGCGAAAGCTAAAGCCATTCCAGGCTCAAGGTTTGGTTTTACAGCATCCTCGTAAACCTTCTTTTGAACAGGGTCAGGAAGGAGAAACATAACGATGTCGGCTTTTTTCGTTGCTTCGTCAGGTGGTAGAACTTCAAAGCCATCAGCTTTTGCCTTCTCAAAAGACCTTCCAGGTCTTAAACCTATGATTACGTTTACTCCGCTGTCTCTCAAGTTAAGAGCGTGAGCGTGTCCCTGGCTTCCATAACCTAAGATTGCCACTGTTTTGTCTTTAATGAATTCCAGGCTTGCATCCTGGTCGTAGTAAACTTTTGCCATTTGAACCTCCGTTATTAGAATTCTCTTTTATCGCTAAAAGTATCACCCTGAAGGGCTCTAACCATTGCAACCCTGCCGGTTCTCGCCATTTCTCTGATTCCTAAAGGTTTTATCAGCTCCAAAAATGCGTCAACCTGTGCTTCATCACCGGTTAGCTCTATTGTGTAGGTATCGTGGGAAATGTCAACTATTTGTGCGCCAAATATTTCAACTAACCTTTTTGCTTCTTCCTTCTTTTCGTTTGAGTCAACGTTTATCCTTACAACCAAGAGTTCTCTGTCCAACTTCTTTTTGTCAGTTAAGTCTCTTACTTTGAACACATCAATTATTCTTCTTAACTGCTTGACTATCTGTTCTATCGTGTGTTCGTCGCCTTTGGCTACCATCGTTATTCTTGAGATGCTCGGGTCTTCTGTGTGTCCTACGTTTAAACTTTCTATGTTGTAACCTCTGGAGCTAAAAAGCTCTATTATTCTTGCCAGTGCACCTGGTTGGTTTTCTACCAGCACGCTGATAACGTGCTTTCTATGCTGGGGTCTTTCCATCACTGCCCTCTCTACACTGCCTTTTTAGCCTTTTTCTTTCCGTATGAGGGAAGAATCATCTCGTGGAGCGCACCGCCCGGTGGAACCATCGGGAATACGTCTTCTTCCCTGTCAACGACGAAATCTATTACAACGGGTCTGTCATTTATAAGCATCGCTTCTTTTAGAACTGTTTCAACGTCCTGCGGTTTCTCTACTCGGAACCCTACACCACCCATTGCTTCGGTGAGTTTGACAAAATCTGGTTGAACGTCCATGTGGACTTGAGAGTAGTTCTTGTCGTAGAAAATCCCCTGCCACTGCCTAACCATTCCTAAAAATCCGTTGTTCAAAATCGCAACCTTTATCGGAACGTTGTGCTGAACGGCAGTTACTATTTCCTGCATGTTCATCTGGAACGAACCGTCACCGGAGATGCAGAATACCGTTTTGTCCGGTCTTCCTATCTTTGCGCCAATTGCAGCAGGAACGCCAAATCCCATTGTTCCCAAACCGCCGGAAGTAACTAACTGACGAGGAAACTTAAACCTGTAATACTGAGCAACCCACATCTGGTGCTGTCCAACGTCTGTAGTTATTATCGCTTCACCTTTTGTCACTTCATAAATTTTCTGGATAACAAACTGAGGCTTTATAGAAACTTCGCTTGGCTCATACCACAGCGGATACCTGTCAGCCCAACTTCTTACCTTTAATATCCACTTCTCCCTTACCGCGTAGAACTCTCTGTTTTTGGCAACCTGCTTTTCTACTTCAGGTAGAAGCTCCTCTAAAACTAACTTAGCATCTCCAACTATCGGTATGTCAACGGCTTTGTTTTTTCCGATTTCTGCGCTGTCAATGTCAATGTGGATAACCTTTGCGTTTGGTGCAAAGTCGGCTAATCTACCCGTTACTCTATCGTCAAAGCGCGCACCCACGGCTATTAGAAGGTCACACTCCGTAACTGCCATATTGGCGGCGTAGGTGCCGTGCATTCCCAACATTCCTAAAAAGAACGGGTGATTGCCGGGAACTGCCGTTAATCCCATCAACGTTGCGGTCATGGGAATGTTTGCAACTTCGGCAAGCTTCACTACAAGGTCTGCTGCACCGGAAGATACGACGCCCCCGCCGATATAAAGAACCGGTCTTTCAGAAGAAGCTATTGCCTTTGCAGCCTTTTTAATCTGTCCGGGATGTCCCTTTAAAACTGGTTTGTAGCTTCTTATCTGAACCGGCGACTTGTATTCTTCTTCAAAGAAGTCTGCAATTTCTCTTGTAACGTCTTTTGGAAGGTCAACTAAAACAACGCCCGGCCTTCCTGTTTTTGCTATGTAAAATGCCTTTTTAACCGTATCTGCTAAGTCTTTTACATCCTTTACCAAAAAGTTGTGCTTTGTAATAGGGCGCGTTATTCCTACCGTATCAACTTCCTGGAATGCATCGTTTCCTATCATAAAAGTCGGGACGTTACCTGTAAACGCAACAACAGGAACAGAATCTATCTGTGCCGTTGCCAATCCCGTTACTAAGTTCGTTGCTCCCGGACCTGAAGTTGCAAAGCATACGCCTACTTTTCCTGTAACTCTTGCGTATCCGTCTGCTGCGTGGGCTGCCCCCTGTTCGTGTCTTGTTAAGTAGTGCTTTATCGGTGAAAATGGCAATCTATCGTAAATGTCAAGGACTGCTCCACCGGGATAACCGAATATCTTGTCGACTCCCTCTAACTCCAGTGCTCTCAGGAGAATTTCAGCTCCGGAAAGTTTCATTAGATTCCTCCTGCACGCTTGTAAATGGAAATATTAACACAAAACTACTTTCCTTTCTTAGTCTTTGCTACTGTAACTTCGCCCGTTTCTGGGTTGTATTCCACCCTTGGGAACAGGATGCCTCCCTTTTCTACTTCTGCTCCGGGCTTCATTCCTCCCCAGCTTTCAAACTCGTCAACCCTTAACTCTTCAGCCTTTTTCGGTAGTTTCAGCAGTTCTGCCATCTTTTCAGCCGAAGACGGCATAAACGGGAATGTAAAAGCCGTAATGAACCTTAACGCCTCCACCATGTTGTAGAGGACTCTATCTAATTCCTCTTTTCCTTCTTTGTTTAAGGACCAGGGCGCCTGTCTGTCTATGTAAAAGTTAACGAACGATACAAACTGCCAGATTTCGTCTAACGCTTTTGTCAGTTCTGCCTTCGGAATTAGCTCTTTGATGTTTCGTAGGGTTGCTGCTGCCTTGTTTTTGAGTTTCACGTCTAACTCGTTTTCTTCACCTTTTGGTTCCGGAACGATGCTCTTTTTATACTTTTTGAGCATTGAAAGCGTTCTGTTAAAGAGGTTTCCAAGGTCGTTTGCTAACTCCCCGTTTATCCTTGAAACAAGCTTTTCGTATGAAAAATCCCCATCCAGCCCAAAACTAACCTCTCTGAACAGGAAAAACCTCAACTGGTCAACGCCGAACTTTTCTATTACCTCAAACGGGTCAACGACGTTTCCTTTGGATTTGCTCATCTTTTCGCCGTTTACCGTCCACCAGCCGTGCGCGAAAACCCTTTTGGGAATTTCTAAACCTGCCGACATTAAGAATGCGGGCCAATAAACGGTGTGAAACCTTAGAATGTCTTTTCCTACAAGGTGCAGGTCTGCAGGCCAGTATCTTTTCAGGCGCTCTTCGTCGTCTGGATAGCCTACTGCCGTTAGGTAGTTTGTGAGGGCGTCAAACCACACGTAAATCACGTGCTTTTCGTTTATGGGAACGGGTATTCCCCAGGTGAAGCTGGTTCTGCTTATTGAAAGGTCTTTGAGTCCCTGTTTTACGAAATTTATTATCTCGTTTCTGCGGAATTCGGGGGCGATGAAGTGGGGATTTTTTTCGTAAAGCTCTAAAAGTCTGTCCTGATACTTGGACAGCCTGAAAAAGTAGCTCTCTTCCTTTACTCTTGTAACTTCCCTTTTACATAGAGGGCAGAGTTTCCCATCAATTAAATCCTTTTCCGTGTAGTAGGTTTCACACGGAATACAATACCAGCCCTCGTATTCACCTAAGTATATGTCGCCGTTTTCGTAGCACTTCATAAAGATGTGTTGAACGGCTTTTACGTGTTCTGGCTCTGTCGTTCTGATAAATCTATCGTATGAGATGTTTAGCTTTTCCCACAGGTTTTTAAACGTTGGAACAAGTGAGTCCACAAACTCTTTCGGTGACATTCCTTTCTTTTCTGCTGCCTGCTGGATTTTCTGACCGTGCTCGTCCGTTCCCGTTAGAAAGAAAACGTCTTTTCCCAAAAATCTATTGAACCTTGCGATAATATCTGCTGCAACGGTTGTGTAGGCGTGTCCTATGTGAGGTTTATCGTTAACGTAGTATATAGGCGTGGTAACGTAAAATTTTTCCAACTTTGCCTCCTGATTTAGTTTTCATAGTTGTAAAGGAAATTATATTATTAGCAACGGATTTAAGTGCTACAATATAGCACAAATTAAAGTCCCCGGAGGAGAATAGATGAGCGAAAAGGACTACAAAGAGACGCTCAACCTACCCAAAACCTCGTTTCCGATGAGAGGTAACCTGCCCAAAAAAGAACCTGAAACTCTTTCCTACTGGAATGAAATAAATCTCTACAAAAAACTGTTAGAAAGCCACAAGTGTGACTGCAAATTCATCCTTCACGATGGACCGCCTTACGCCAACGGTCACATTCACATAGGACACGCCTTAAACAAGATACTTAAAGATATCGTTATTAAATCAAAGGCGATGCAAGGTTACTTTACGCCTTTTGTTCCCGGCTGGGACTGCCATGGGCTTCCAATAGAAAGAGCTGTTTTTAAGGAAATAAAGAAAAGGAAAGATGAAGTTGACCCGATAGAAGTTAGGAAGAAGTGCAGGCAGTATGCTGAAAAGTGGATTAAGACACAAAAAGAAGAATTCATCAGACTCGGCGTTTTGGGAGACTGGAAGAACCCTTACATAACTATGGACCCTTCCTATCAGGCAACAATCCTAAGGGAGTTGGGTAAGTTTTACGAAAAGGGACTGGTTTACAGGGCGAAAAAGCCGGTTTACTGGTGTCCAACCTGCGTTACTGCTCTTGCCGAAGCGGAAATTGAATACGGAGAGGAAACTTCTCCATCTATCTACGTTGCCTTTAAAGTAACAGACGGTAAAGGAAAGCTTGACGAAGGAACGTATTTGGTTATCTGGACAACAACCCCGTGGACTTTACCTGCCAACGTTGCCGTTGCGCTTCATCCAGACCTTGAATACGTTGTTCTTGAAAGCGAAGGTAAAAGGTATTTGGTGGCGAAAGAACTTGCAGAAGATTTTTCGGAAAAAACGGGCATTTCAAACAATGCAGTAAAAACTTTCAAAGGTAGCGATTTAGAAGGGATAGAGTATGAACATCCTTTTGTTGATAGAAAAGGAAAAACCGTTTTAGCCGACTACGTTTCTTCGGATACTGGAACGGGACTCGTTCACATAGCTCCCGGTCACGGTGAAGAGGACTATCAGGTGGGATTAAAGTATAACCTTCCTGTAATTGTGCCGGTTGACGACTACGGTCGCTTTACAGATGAAGCTCCAGAGTGGATTCGCGGAATGAAGATATGGGATGCCAACGACAAAATCCTTGAAAAGCTAAAAGAAACAGGGCACTTGCTTTACGCTGGAAAGATAACCCACTCCTACCCCCACTGCTGGAGATGTAAAAAGAAGGTTATCTTTAGAGCAACTCCTCAATGGTTTATTTCAATGGATAAAGGGCAGCCAACTCTAAGAAAAGTGGCTCTTGATGAAATAGAAAAGGTAAAGTGGATACCTGCCTGGGGTAAAACGAGAATCAGGAACATGGTTGAACAGCGTCCAGACTGGTGTATTTCAAGACAGAGAATTTGGGGCGTGCCGATAGTTGCCTTTTACTGCAAATCCTGCGGAGAGGTTATCTACTCAAAAGAGTTAGCAGACCACGTTGCCGATATTTTTGAAAAGGAATCAGCCGACGCCTGGTATGAAAAATCCGCTTCTGAACTGCTTCCAGAAGGTTTTGCCTGTCCCAAGTGCGGTGGTAAGGAATTTGAGAAAGAGAAGGACATTTTAGACGTCTGGTTTGATTCCGGCTCTTCGCATGCAGCCGTTTTAGAAAAGAGAGAAGAACTTTCTTCACCGGCTGACCTTTACCTTGAAGGTTCAGACCAGCATAGAGGCTGGTTCCAGGCAAGCCTTTTAGAGTCCTGCGGAACGAGAGGAAGAGCGCCTTACAGGTCTGTTCTGACTCACGGGTTTACCCTTGACGAGAAAGGCTACAAGATGAGCAAATCTTTGGGTAACGTTATTTCGCCTAACGATATAGTTAAGAGGTTTGGCGCTGACATATTGAGGCTCTGGGTTGCCAGCGAAAACTTTACAGAAGATGTAAGAATTTCAGAGAACATACTAAGGAAGATAGCAGAAAGTTACAAGAAAATTAGAAATACTTTCAGGTTTATGTTAGGTAACCTTTACGATTTTACGCCTGATAAAGCACTAAACTACGACGAGTTAGAAGAAATAGACAAGTGGGCGATAAACAGGTTCTTCAACCTGAAGAACGAAATAATCAAAGCCTACAACGACTATAAGTTCAACAGAGTTTACAGAATGGTTTACGAATACTGTTCAAACGAATTGAGCGCCATTTATCTTGACATACTGAAGGATACCCTCTATTGCGAACATCCAGACTCTAAAAAGAGGAGAAGCGCTCAAACAGCCATTTGCAGAATACTTGAAGGATTAACCATTCTAATAGCGCCTATACTTTCCTTTACTGCCGAGGAAGTTTACTCACACATTCCCGGAAAAGAAAAGGAATCGGTTTTCCTTGAAGAGTTTCCACCTTACTGCGAAGATAGAGATGGAGAAGTTTTAGAAACCTGGAACAGGCTCATAGAAATTAAGAAAGCTGTAAATAAAGGTCTTGAAAAGGCAAGAAGTGAAGACCTGATAAGACACTCTTTAGAAGCTAAAGTAACCGTTTACGCTGAAGGTAGCGATTACGACCTGCTTAAAAGATACGCTTCACAGCTTCCATACATATTTATTACATCTCAAGCTGAAGTAAAGCCTTTAAGTGAAGCTCCTGAAACGGCTGTTTTTGATGAGGATACCGGAATAAAAGTTTTTGTTGAAAGAGCCAAGGGTAATAAGTGTGAAAGATGCTGGATGTACAGCGAAACGGTTGGCAAAGACAGTGAATATCCTGACGTTTGTGAAAGGTGCGCAAGGGTTCTAAAGGAGTTGAACGGGTAATGTCTTACTACACCGTTAAAGAACTTCCAGAGTCCGACAGACCGAGAGAAAAGCTTCTAAAAGTAGGGGCGGAAAACCTGTTGGACTCTGAACTTTTAGCGATAATTTTGAGAACAGGCGTAAAGGGTAAAAACGTTCTTGACCTTTCCCGCGAGATACTAAAAGCTTTTGGAGGTTTTGAAGGACTTTCTAAAGTTCACGTTCAGGAGCTCATCGGTTTTAAGGGGCTTGGAAAAGCTAAAGCTGTTGCTGTTAAGGCTGCGGTTGAGATAGGAAGAAGAACAAAAAGCGACAAGAAAGTTTCGTCTATCTCCACTCCGCCGGATGCTTTTGAGCTACTACGCAGGTTCGGTGATTTGGAAGTAGAGGTATTTGGAATAGTTACTTTAAACGTAAAAAACGTTCCTTTGGGCGTTTACGAAATATCTAAAGGTTCTGTTAACGCTGCTGTCGTGACTCCTAAGGAAGTTTTCCGTCCTGCCGTTAGAGATTTGGCAGCGTCGGTGATACTGTTTCACAACCACCCATCCGGAGATACTACTCCGAGCAGTGAAGATTTGAAGATAACCCAAAAATTAAAAAGAGCTGCGCAGCTTTTAGATATTGAAGTTCTTGACCACGTAATAATCGGAAGAGATTCTTACTTTAGTTTTAGAGAAGAGGGAATCCTTGATGTTTAGAAAGGAGACACTTCAAAGGTTTAAAGGTAAGAAGGTTTTGGTTATAGGCGATTTTATGCTTGATGAGTATATAACCGGAAAAGTTGAAAGAATTTCTCCAGAAGCTCCTGTGCCGGTAGTTGAAGCCAAAGAAGCAACCTATAGACCGGGCGGTGCTGCTAATGTGGTAGTTAACCTGTCTTCTTTAGGAGCTGTACCTGTTGCTGTTGGAGTTATCGGTAACGATAGAGAGGGAGAGCTGTTAAAGTCACTTTTGTCACAGTACAACGTTGATACTGAAAGCTTGATAGTTGACAGAGAGAGACCTACCACTAAAAAAACGAGAATCATTGCTTCTTCTCAGCAGCTTTTAAGGGTTGATTGGGAAAACAGAAATTACGTATCGGAGGAAGTGGAACGTAAAATTCTTTCCGTTTTTAACGATTTAAGCAACGTTGACGCTGTGATTATTTCCGATTACGGCAAGGGAGTTGTAACTGCGAGGCTTTTTGATTTGACGGGGAAAATAAAGAAAAACGTTCCGGTTCTTCTTGACCCTAAAGAAAAGAACTATCCCCTTTATAAAAACCTTACAACCATGACTCCCAACATTAAAGAAACTTTTGGGGCTGTTGGAATTAAACCTGAAACGGATGAAGAAACGGAAGAAGCCGGCAGGAGACTTATAGAAAAATTTAAACTTGATTACGCTGTTATAACGAGGAGTGAGAAAGGGCTGTCTATCGTAAAGAAGAATAGCGCTTATCATATTCCAACGAAAGCTAAGCAGGTATTTGATGTGACAGGTGCTGGTGATACCGTTGTAAGCGTTTTTGCTCTTTCTCTTGCCAGTGGTGCTACTCCAGAAGAAGCGGGCGAAATAGCTAATATTGCTGCTGGAGTTGTGGTTGGAAAGCTTGGAACTGCCACTGTAACGGTAGAAGAAATTTTAAAGGCTGCTGAGGAGATGGATGCTCTGTAGAATTTGTAAGGATAGAGGTAAGAGGAATAAGGCAGTCATATTCTTGAGACACCACAGACTTGCTCTATGCGAAAAGCACTTTTTAGAGTGGTTTGAGAAGCAGGTTGAGAAAACTATAAAGAAATTCCGAATGTTTACAAGAAAAGAGACTGTTCTTGTGGCTGTTTCTGGAGGAAAAGACAGCCTTTCTCTCTGGAAAGTTTTAATTGCTTTGGGTTATAAAACGTTGGGACTGCACATAAACCTTGGAATTGAAAGGTGGAATTACTCTAAAACTTCGGAAGAAATTTGCAGGGAATTTGCGGAGAAGAACGGTGCAGAGTTGGTGGTGTTTAGCTTGAAAGAACGTTTTGGATTTTCAATAGAGGAGATTGCAAGGGAAGCAAGGAGGAAAGATGTTTGTTCCGTTTGTGGAACGTTTAAACGCTACGTAATGAATTTGGTGGCGAAAGAGAGAGGGATTAACGTTATCGCTACAGGGCATAACCTTGACGATGAGGCAGCTTTGCTGCTCTCTAATACTATGAGGTGGGAGATAGGTTATTTAGGCAGACAATCACCCGTTTTACCTGAAGAAGCTGGATTTCCTAAGAAAGTTAAGCCTTTTGCTTTCCAGACGGAGAAGGAAACCGTGAGCTACGCAATCTTAAATGGAATTAGATTTATGGAAACTGGGTGTCCAAACGCTAAAGAGTCAACTTCTAAAACTTTTAAGCGTGCTTTGGCAATGATTGAACATGAGATGCCTGGAACGAAACTACGTTTTTATAAAGAGTTTTTGAAGAAGGCGAGGCCTTTGTTTGAAAAGGAGTTAAAAAAGGAACTGGAATTAAGAAGATGTACTGAGTGTGGAATGCCTACTACTCAGGAAATTTGTAGCGTTTGTTCAATTTTAAAGAGGGTGAGAGAAAATGCTAAAAGTAGGGATAATTGAGTATCTAAACACAATTCCTGTTTATTACGGCTTTTTGAAAGGAAGCGTTAAAGCTGATAACGTTGAGTTTGTAGAAGACGTTCCTTCTGAACTTAACGAGCTTTTAAGGGAAGGTTTTTTGGACATATCTGTTATATCTTCTTACGAGTATTTATCTAACAGCGATAAGTATCTTCTATTTCCTGATTTTTCTATATCGGCTAAAAGAAAGGTTTTGAGCGTTTTGTTCCTTTCAACAGTACCTATACATCAATTACACAGGAAAGATGTATGGCTTACGAGAAGCTCTATGACTTCAAGAGAACTTTTGAAATATTTGCTGAAAAACGTTTACGGGGTTGAACCGAACTATTACTATTACTCTCTTAAAGATAACGATTTGCCCAAAAATCCCACCGCCCTCCTCACCATAGGTGACGATGCTTTTAAGCTTTTAAAAAATAAGCGTTTTACCTTTATTTACGATTTAGCTGAAGAGTGGTTTAACATTCACGGTCTTCCGTTCGTTTTTGCCGTTTGGGCTGTTAGGAGAGAAGTTTACGAGAGCAGACCTGAAGAGGTGGAGGCATTTTACAGGAAGCTTTTGGTTTCAAGAGAGGAAGGTATAGCGAATTTAAAAGATATCTGTCAGTCGTACTCTAAAAAACTGTGTATCAATTGTGAAAATTGCATGGAGTACCTTGAGAATTTGAGGTTTAACCTTGGGAATGATGAAAAGCAAAGTTTGGAGTTGTTTGCTCAAAGCATAGGCGTTCCATCAAAGTTAGAGTTTATAGAAGTTTAAAGTCAATCCTTATTGATAGAATATCCGTTAAGTTCTAAGAGAGCTATAACCTTAGGTATTACTTCTTTAGCTTCATCTTCTGTAA
This sequence comes from Desulfurobacterium pacificum, assembly GCF_900182835.1. NCBI lineage: Bacteria > Pseudomonadati > Aquificota > Aquificia > Desulfurobacteriales > Desulfurobacteriaceae > Desulfurobacterium > Desulfurobacterium pacificum. The sequence goes on along the minus strand of NZ_FXUB01000005.1, from coordinate 9,440 downwards.
GCTCTTTCTTTAGACTATTTATGAGGTCTTGTGCTGTATTTGACGTTTTTAAGCAATCTTCAACTATTGTGGTTGACATTATTCCAAATAGGGGAGAAACAAGTTCCAGTATATCGTTGAACACTTCGTTTGAAAGCTCCAGTTTTCTCTTTTTTGGTCTTGAGAGGAGTTTTCTAACTACCGATTCGTGAAAGTTTTTAACTTCTTCATCTATTGCTTCTTCAGTGCTGATATCTTTCTCCAACCTTTTAACAATTGCTCCATCTTTGAAAATATTGGAAACTATCTTTTTAGAAGAGGCGTAGTATTCGGTTTGGACGTGGAAGGTGGATTTTCCCAATTTGATGTCTTGATTAAGGGAAGTTCCCATTAGTTCTCCTCAATGTTCAATTTTATATCAGTTTATTATACAATTAGCGGTGTGGTAAAAACTATAATCGGAGATAGAAATGGAATTAAGGGGAGAGTTCAGGTCTGTTTCAGAGATTCTTGACCTAATCCAGATAGTTAGCATGGGTAAGAAAAGTGGAGAGATGAATTTCCGAGGGGAAGAAGGAAGTGTTACTGTCTACTTTGACCAGGGGAAAGCTATAAGCTTTGACTCCAGCATACCTGCTGTTTTGAATATAAGGGAAGCTGTTAAATCGCAAAGTTTAACTTTGGAGGAAGCTATAAAGCTTATTCTTCACTACATCTCTTTCTGGAAGGGAGGTAGGTTCCTTTTTGTAGAAAAACCTATTTCCCGGGAGCATTTAGGTTCTGTTGATATGGTTGGCGTTATGATGGAGTTTTCAAAAGAAGTTGATGAAACGCCTGAAGAAGTTAGAAAAGCTATTGCTGATAATCTGAAATTTCAGCTTTCTGAGGATATTCAAGGTGAAATTTGTATTGACAGAGTTGGATGGCGTTTGTTGAGAGAGATAGCAAAAGGTAAGAGTATGAAGAGTTTACTTTTTTCTCTTCCTTTTCCTTATGGTGTAATAGTAGAGAAGTTACAGATGTTGCTAAATAAAGGAGCTATCTGCGAATCCACAGAAGTAGTTGAAAGAGAAGAGTTAGAAAAGAAAGAAGTCAAAGAAGAGATTCCTAAGGTTCCAGAAGAAAGGATAGAGAAGATAAAGGAGATTTTAGTTTCTGCAATGGGTCCTATGGGTGAGTTTTTGGTTGATGAAGCTCTTGAGGATTTGGAAGTTAGAGAATTGTCACCTGATATGGTAAATATGTTTATAGATACTTTGCTTGAAAAAATCCCCGAAACCTGCCTCATAGAAGGCGAAAGCTGTAGAGAACGCTTCAGAAAAGAGTTTGAAAAAATCCTTACAGGAGGTTAGAGAATGCAGTTTACGTGCGATGAGATTAAGAACGCTCTAAACGGCGTTGTTGAAGTTGGCGAAGATAGAGTGAAAATCCTCAACCCACAGAAAGTCAGAGATGAGCTTATAGATAGGCTTGTTTACACTGCTGTATTTGGAGAGGAAAAGGAGAAAGCGTGTGCAAGATGGCTTATAAGGGCTATAGCCCTTGAGCTTGACATAGTTCCCGCTTCCATTCACGACCTTTACACCGGCGGAATGGCAAGGGAGGAGATACCTTTCTGGTTTACCGTTCCTGCCATGAACATAAGGGGGCTTACCTACGACGTTATGAGGCAGATTTTCAAGATTGCCGTTGAAAAGGATATGGGTGCTTTTATCTTGGAAATTGCCAAGTCCGAGATTGGTTATACAGACCAGCGTCCTGCTGAATATACCGCCTGCGCTTTGGCGGCGGCGATAAAAGAAGGTTATAAAGGTCCTGTTTTTATTCAGGGAGACCACTTCCAGTTTAACGCCAAAAAGTATGCAGAAGACCCTGAAAAAGAGCTTGAATCCATAAAAGCGCTTACTAAAGAGGCTATAGAAGCAGACTTCTACAACATAGACATTGACCCATCTACTTTGGTTGATTACAGCAAACCGACTTTAAAGGAGCAGCAGTATCACAACTACGTTAACACGGCTAAGATGACTGCTTTTATAAGAGAAATTGAACCTGAAGGTGTAACGGTATCTGTCGGCGGAGAGATAGGACACATAGGCGGTAAAAACTCAACGCCGGAAGAGTTTGAAGCCTTTATGGAAGGTTTCCTTGAAGAGCTTAAGAAAACTGCTGGAGATGTTCCCGGTATAAGCAAGATTTCTGTCCAGACGGGAACAGAGCATGGAGGCGTTCCTCTACCAGATGGAAGTATAGCGAAAGTAAAGCTTGACTTTTCCGTTCTTGAAAAGATAGGGGAAGTTGCAAGGAAGAAGTATTCAATGGCAGGTGCTGTCCAGCACGGCGCTTCAACGCTACCTGATGAACTCTTCCACAAGTTTCCAGAGGTTAAAACTGCTGAAATTCACCTCGCTACAGGTTTCCAGAACATTATTTATGACCATCTACCAGAAGACTTTAAGAATGAAATTTACAACTGGCTTAAGACAGAACTGAAAAACGAGTGGAAAGAGGGCTGGACAGAGGAACAGTTTATCTACAAGACGAGAAAGAAAGCTTTTGGTAAGTTCAAGAAAGATTTCTGGGATTTGCCGGCAGACGTTAAAGAACCTATGATGAAAGCTCTTGAAGATAAGTTCAGATTCCTCTTTGAACAGCTAAAAGTTTACGGAACGAAAGAAGTAGTTAATAGGTACGTTAAGCCTGTGAAGATTTACAAGAAAAGACCCTACTAAATTAGTTTGTGAGAGCCGGGGATTTTCCCGGCTTTTTCTCTAAAACTAAAAAGAAGAATTCCGCTTTTTTACCGGTTCTTTTGTCGTAGCACCTTATTCCTATTCGGGTTTTATACTTGACGAGCGTTAGCTTATCTTTGAGTTTAACGACGTTTCCTTTTTTTTCAACGTTGTTCAGCCAGCCGACTCCTGTAGCGTAGATTGAACAGTAATGATAGTTTTCGGGGTTTTCTATTTCAAAGCTGACGCTAACCGGATTTTTGTCTGTCAATCCTATGTCTGGCGTATGTTTTACTACAGGTAGGGGCTCTATGTTGAGGTCTTCTACAAATAGCTTAAATCCTGACTGGGAACCTACAACAGCCATTCTCGGAACGGGAAATTCTCTACCGGAGAAAGCACCTCTATCCTGAGAGAAAAGAAGTTTATACCTATTCCTAAAAAACTTCAGGCTTATTTTGTCGTAGTCTCCGTAAGGAAAAGCTAAGAATTCCGGTTCGTAGCCTAACAGCCTTTTGAACCTTTTCCTTGATTTTCTTTCCTCTCTTTTAAGCAGTTTAACGTATTTGTCTTTTGGAAGGTGTAATCTTTTCCAGCCTAAGTTGGGATGGTCGTATAAGTGATTTCCGAACGTAACTAATCCTGACTCTTCCATTTCCTTTATCTGTTTGAGGGTGAGAAAGTCGGGATATCGGTTTATGGCTGCTGTGTAGAGGAAAACTGTAAATGGAAATTTGTACTTCTTCAAAATTTTAAAAGCTTTCATTGTTGTTTCATATCCGTCATCTATTGTGATGACGACCGTTTTGGGAGGGATAGGTTTACCTGAAGAAACGATATCGTATAGCTTTTTCACTGAAATCACGTTGTAGTTGTGCGTTTTTAAGTATTTCATTTCCTTTTCAAAATCTCGCATAGGCACAGAAGTGGAAGGATATCTTTGGTCCCCGAAGCGGTGAAATATAAAAACTGTAGCGTAGTTATCTGGAGCTGCCACTGCCGGTAAAAGATAGAGCGTAACCGTCAAAATCAGTAAGGTTATTATTCTTAATGACATTTTTTACTAACTCCGTGTACTGTTTTCTCATTACGGAGTATTTTTCCAATTCTTTTATAAGCGTGTCAAGTGATGCACCTTTACTCCTTGCATCTCTAAAATCTTTGTAAGCCCAGCTTACGTTAATGTTGTATATGTAATCTTTTACCGATTCGTAAAGGTCTGGATAGACTTTAAGGCATGCGCCGCTCTTCTTTGCTTTCAGGCATTTGCGTTTTTTTGAATAGGAGTAGATACCGAACGCGTTGTTTGCCTCTGTAAAGAAGCGGGACGTTCCCCAGCCGCTCTCTATTGCAGCCTGAGCCAAGACGAGACTTACAGGAACGATGTTTACCCTTTTTAGTAGTTCCTCATAAGAATCGGCTTTATACTTTTTTTTCAATTCTTTAAGTTTCTTTTCTTCTAAAGGCGTCAGTTTCTTTTTTCCTTTTATGCTCAGTAAAAATTTTCTTTCTTTCATTACCTCTTCGTTGGCTTTCTCTATCAGGGGAAGCATGAGCTTTATAAATTCTTTCTTCCTCTCTTTCGGCGGTAGATAGGAGAGAGAAACGTGAGATGGATATGGCGTAGATGGAACTTCGTGCAGTTTAACGGTCTGCTTGCTGTAGTTTTCTTTTTCGGCGCTGCAATCTTTTGCTGTAGTTAAGAGAGCTCCTATGGAAGCTGTAAATACTACTGCGAGTAGCGCCGTTTTTCCTTTCATCTACCGGTTACTCCCTGATTGGATTTGAGGTGGAAATTTATTCCATTTGCTATACTATGCTGGTATTAAGAGATGGGAGGTTTGCATGTCTGCAATAAGGATTACTGCACCTATTTTAGACGACAGCGTTGTTGAAAGTTTAAAAGCTGGTGATTTTGTTCTCATTTCTGGCGTTATCTATACTGCAAGGGATGCTGCTCATAAAAGAATGGTTGAAGCGCTAAAAAAAGGTGAACCTCTGCCGTTTGACGTTAAGGGGCAGATTATTTACTACGCTGGTCCTGCTCCTGCTAAACCGGGTAAACCTATAGGTTCTGTAGGACCTACTACGAGTTACAGGATGGACCCTTACGCGCCTAAGCTTTTAGAGGTTGGATTGAAAGGTATGATAGGTAAAGGGGCAAGGAACGAGGAGGTAAAAGAGGCGATTAAAAAGTTTAAGGGCGTTTATTTTGGAGCTGTAGGTGGGGCAGCTGCTTACCTTGCAAGGTGCGTTAAGAAGGCGGAAGTTATTGCTTACGAAGATTTAGGACCTGAAGCTGTGAGAAGGTTGGAGGTGGTGGATTTTCCAGCTTTCGTTATTAACGATATTTATGGAAACGACCTTTATGAGATGGGAAGAAAGAAGTATCAGCTTATAGAAATTTAAGGGGGATTTACTCCCCCTTTTGCTGCTTCTTTATAGCTTCTTCAAGTATCTTCTTTGCTTTTTCAATCAATTTTAATTCTTTTACCAGCTTCTTTACGTATTCATCGCTGGGGAAGGAGATAGCTTTAACGGGACAGAGGTTTGCACACGTTGTACAGCCAACCATGCAGTTGTAAGGTCTTGCTACAATCGGTCTGTTTTTTTCTATATCCCAGTCAAAAACTTTCTTTCCTGCACATGTAATAAAACAGATTCCGCACCCGATACATTTCTCGTAATCTATAGTTGGGTACCACTCAATCTGATTTCTTGGGACTCCCCACCAGAGTTCTTTTGATAGGTCTTTTACTTCTCTTCCTAATAGGTCCTTCATTTCGTCCCTCCTTGTGAATTTCTTTAGGAGAATTTAGACAATTAACTAAATAAGTCAAGTAGCTTTAAATTTGTGTAGGAGAGAAATAACGTTCTGGTATAATTTCAATAGGAGATTGAGAATATTTTGAAGGTGTTCAGATGAATGATTTAGAGATACTAATTAAAGAGATTGAAGAGCTGAAGGAAAGTTCTCCTTATCCATCTTTTCGTTCCTTAATTATGCCTGCGCTGTGGATTGCAGAGAAGCGGTTTTCTGCAATTTTGCCTGAGCATATAGAGGTGATAGCCAAGCTTTTAGGCGTCAAACCGATAGAGGTTGAGGAAGTTGCGCACTTTTACGCCATGTATCATACTCAAAGAAAGGGCAAATACGTTGTGAGAGTTTGCACTAACCTTTCCTGTATGTTGAACGGCGGTGAATCTATCCTGCAGGCTCTCTGTAGTTACTTTGGTGTTAAGCCTGGTGAAACTACGGAAGATGGGCTTTTTACGATTGAGGAAGCTGAGTGTATGGGGTTGTGTGACGGTGCGCCTGCAATGACGGTTAACGAGGAAAGGTTTACCCACCTTACACCTGAAAAGGCGATTGCTGTTTTAGAAGAGCTTAAAAGGAAGGAACGTAATGGAAAGGGTAATTCTCAGAAACGTTGATAGAGAGGACTCTCACCGTATAGACGTTTACCTGAAGCACGGCGGTTATCAGGCTTTCAGGAAGGTTTTAAAGGAGTTTTCGCCCCAGGACGTTATAGAAGAGATTAAAAGGAGCGGTTTAAGGGGAAGAGGCGGGGCAGGTTTTCCTACAGGTTTAAAGTGGGAGTTTGCCGCTGCCGATTTTAAAGAACCGAAGTACTTTGTCTGCAATGCCGATGAAGGTGAACCGTGCACGTTTAAGGATAGAATGATAATAGAGAAAGACCCTCACGCTCTCATAGAGGGAATGCTTATAGGAGCTTACGCTACAGGGTGTAGCGTCGGTTATATATATCTGCGAGGAGAATATCCGATAGGGAAAAGGATACTGCTTCAGGCTATAGAAGAGGCGAGGGAGAGGGGATTTTTAGGCGAAAACATTTTAGGGAGTGACTTTTCTTTTGATATTCATATCCATTCCGGCGCTGGTGCTTACATATGCGGTGAAGAGACAGCTCTTATAGAGTCTCTTGAGGGTAAAAGGGGTGAGCCGAGGATAAAGCCGCCTTTCCCTGTTAACGCCGGTTTTATGTGGAAACCTACCGTTGTAAATAACGTTGAGACTCTTGCCAACGTTCCTGTGATAATAGAGAGGGGAGCTGAGTGGTATTCTTCCATAGGTTCTCCTGATTGCCCCGGTCCGAAGCTTTACTCTGTAAGCGGTAAGGTGAAAAAGCCCGGCGTTTACGAACTTCCGATGGGAACGCCTTTAGAGGAGATAATATTTGAGCATGCTGGTGGCATAAAGGAAGACAGGAAGTTAAAGGCTGTTTTTCCTGGTGGAGCTTCCAGCTGCGTTCTTACCGCCGATGAAATTCACGTGAAGATGGATTTCCCTTCTCTTGCAAAAGCTGGAACGATGTTAGGTTCAGGTGCTGTGATGGTTTTAGATGAAACGGACTGCATAGTGAAAGCAGCGTTGAGGCTTTTAAAGTTTTTCAGGCACGAATCGTGCGGTAAGTGTGCGCCGTGCAGGGAGGGAACGGACTGGATAGTTAGGATTCTTTACAGGATAGAGAACGGTAAGGGGAGCGAGGATGACCTTGAAACTATAGTAACCATTTCTGAGACTATGGAGAACTCCTTTTGCGGTCTGGGAATGGCTGCGCATAATCCTGCCGTTTCTACGGTGAAGAAGTTCAGAGATGAGTATCTAAAACATATAGCCTTAAAGAGATGCCCTTTTAAGGAGTAAGTATGGAGAGCTTCAGGATAGTTATAGATGGAAAAGAGTGTGAAGCCTTTCCTGGTGAGACCGTTTTAAAGGTTGCAGAGAGGAACGGTATCGTTATTCCTGTTTTCTGTTACCACAAGGAGTTGAGACCTGAAGGTGCTTGTCGTGTTTGTCTGGTTGAAGTGGAAGGTGCACCAAGGCTCGTAACTGCCTGCACCTTAAAGGCTATGCCGAACATGGTTGTTAGGACTAATACCCCTAAGGTAAAGAAGGCAAGAGCTACGATAATCAGGATGATTTTAAACAACCACGCGCTTGAGTGTAAGGAGTGTGATAAGTCTGGTGAGTGTGAACTTCAGATGACAGGATTCAGGCACGCTTCTAAAGAGGTGAAGTATAAGGAAGGGGTAAGGAAGAAGGGGATTTTTATTGAGGGCAAGCTGATAGCTATAAATACCGATAGGTGTATTTTGTGTAGAAGATGTATCAGAATGTGCGGTGAGAATATGGGTAATAGGGTTTTAGGAATAATAGGCAGGGGATATTGGGCTTACGTTTCGCCATTTGATGGAGATTTTGAGAAAAGTGGCTGTGAACACTGCGGTAGCTGTATAGATGTCTGTCCTGTGGGTTCTCTGCTGGATAGAACCTTCAAACATAGAGGAAGACCGTGGAAGCTGGACAAAACCTGGACCACCTGTACGCTGTGTGGAAGTGCCTGTTATATGGAAGTTGATACGTGTGAGGGAGAGATAAAGAGGGTAGTTGGCAGGATAGGGGTTAACCATGAGGATAATAAAGGATACCTGTGCGTTAACGGGAAGTGGGGCTGGGATATTGTCTATTCTGAATACCGCTTTGAAAAGCCTCTGTTGAAAGAGAATGGTAGTTTTAAAGAAATATCTTTTGAGGAGGCTGTAGAGGTTGTAAAAGAGAAGATGGAGGGTGGGGATTTTGGTGTTTTTGTGGATTCTTCTCTAACTTGTGAAGAGATTGACCTGATTGCCGACAGGTTTAGGACGAAAGGGATTGTTTCAGATGCTTTTAATTATCAGAGGTTTTTGAAGAAGATTAGTGGGAATTTAAACGTTTGTAGTTTGAAGGAAGCTTTTGATTCCGACGTTCTGGTGGTTGTGGGGGATTTTGTAGAGGAGACCAATCCTGTTATTGCAACGCTATTAAGGTTAAAAGTTATTCAAGAGCGAAAAAGAATCATCAGGGTGGGTCAGTTTCCTTCAAAACTTGATTCTGTTTCATACAGAGTTTTCGTTGATGAAGATGTAGAAAAGATTTTAACTTCGGAAAGTTTAAATAAACTGCTGCGCAGGAAGAAGTTTTCCTTAATTATAGGTGGGACTATTTATGACTTAATTAAATCTGAAGAAATTGCAAAAACTATTGCAGGAATTTTTCAGGGTATCTCTGTGTATCCAATTCCGCCTGAATCTAATTCCTATTACATTTCTGAAAAGTTTGAGACTGAAAGCAGTCTTAATTCTTCTGTTGGCGTTTATTTTGTTAGTTCAAACGAAAAGTTTGCTGTTTTGAAAAGTGGGAAATTCAAAATTCTCTTTACTCCTTTCTTTGATGACTTTGCTTTGGACGCTGATTTGGTAATTCCTACGGAAACCTTTTTAGAAAAAGAGGGAAAACTTTATCTTTTAGGTGGTTTGGAAAAGCCTGTAAAAGGCGCAGTTGAAGCGAAGGTTTCTTTAAAAACTTTTTTGAAGAGACTGCCTGTGTTTTTACAGAAGAGTAGGGGCGGTATTTCTAACCTTTTTCGTGCTCCTGAGGATACGGATACGTTGGTTTTAGTGTCTAAGCGCGCTAAGGGAATGTTGTCTGTTTATTCGCAGCATGTTGCATCTGTTTCTAAAGGAAACAGAGTTTTGGAATTTTCAGACAGTGGTGTTGGGAAAAAGGTTCTATTTGTAGAAAGATTTGATGAAGATATAATAGAAATATTAAAATTATTTTATCCGTATAAGGAGTCAACTATCAGAAATTAAACACGGAGCCTGAGCAGGATGCTGAAAGCACTGACCCTTAGAAAGCATAGCGAACAGGACACGAATAAGCTT